>NZ_QKRU01000028.1:0-83288 GCF_003234055.1 Pseudomonas sp. 57B-090624 | reverse complement strand
TGGTGGACATGGGGGTGCCTATAGGGAAGCTCTTGGAGCGCTTCTTGGAGCCTCCCATCAACATCACTACACCGCCTTCGGAAGCCGGTTAGAAGTTCCCTTCATCAACCGGCTATTCCGAATACCCGAAATTGACAGCATCCTTGCAGGGCTTGGAGAAATATATAAGGGTTGCGTTTTTTTTGATTCTACGAACTCGGTTTGGAAAGAAAAGCTTTCGTTAGTATTAGAGACTTTATAGATGCTGAAAATTCTTGTTGTCGATGACTCACGGGAGCGCATCGAGCTTATCCAAAAAACACTGATGTCTCAAATTGCGTCTAAGTTTATTCAGTTGACCGTTGTCACAACAGCGGATGGCGGGCGAGAGCTATTGAGTGAGCCATTTGATTTGTTGATTTTGGATATATTGTTACCTAAGAAGCAGGGGTCTACTCCGCAGGCGTTGCACAGCATAAATTTATTGTCGGACATAAACAATCCCAAGAAACCATACATACGCCCCGGATTGATTATTGGCCTCACTGCAGATATTTCAGAGTTGAGTGTATATAAAAGTGCTTTTTTAGAGCATGCGTCCGTAGTTCTTGACGGCAGCACTAGTAACCAAGACTGGCTTGATGCGCTGCTTGCACAAGTTAATGTGCTCATCGCTGTACAGCAAAAAAAACAGCAAACGCATGCTGAAAAAATACTAATATCTGCACATGGCATACGCACATACGGGAAATGGCAGGACCAGCTAAGTCTTGAAATATCTAAGTACTCTAAGAGTTTTGAGTTTTTTGAGGTTAAGTACGGATTCTTTGATATTCTATCATTTGCAATTCCGTTCTTGCGAAATAGAAAGATCAGGATGATTTCTAATCGCGTGAAGAATATTCTCGACAATAATAAGGGTAAAGAAATTTTTATCGTTGCTCATAGCTTTGGCACACTTATTATCTCCGAGGCCCTGAAATCCGCTAGTCGCGACTCTATTGAAGCTGTGTTTCTCTGCGGTAGCCCCTTAAGCCATAATCAAGATATTGATCATGTGGTCGCTGCGTCTAAGGTCACTACCAATGAATGTGGGACTACTGATTTTATCTTGATACTGGCTCGTGTTTTATTGCTGGGGTTAGGAGATGCAGGGCGTGTAGGTTTTGCTAGGGAAACCTCGAGCAGGTTCATAAATCGATATTTCAAAGGTGGCCATAGTCTATATTTTCAAGACTTGAAAGATGAAAAAAGATTCTATGAAAAATATTGGTTGCCCACTATGATAACTGGGTGCAAGGTAGAGCATTATGACTCGCGATCTAATTTCTTCGGTGAGGACATAGTTGATTTGGCTATAAAATTTTTAACAATAGTAAAACCCCTCACGCTTTTGTGCCTGTTATTAACACCTTTTTTGTTTTTTGTTTGATGTTGTTTTGCATGATTTTCAGTCTCTAGGAAGTTGTGGTCTCGCAACTCTCGTATAAGAGAGAGGGTTTTCGCCTTTTTAGCCTCTTTCTTTATGCTATAACGGCGCTTGCTGTTTTAGTGCCTCGTGAGCAGTAGTCGCTGACCTATCACGGCGCTCATGAAAGATGATTAAAATTTCCGAGGCAGGCATTAATGTGGCAAAGGCATGCGGTGCATACGACAAACTTCAGGAGCAGTCGAAATACTTGATGTAAGTAGTTTCAGTCTGGGGTGGAAATGAGCGCATCTGGACTGCTCAATTCTCAGCTCTGAGAATGAAATTCTAATTACCGTTTAGCTGAGCTAAGGCAGGTCCTTTGCAGGCAGCTGCCTCTACTCCCGTTCAAACAAGAACCCGTGGGTCCCCATCCCACCCCAACATCTCCACCAGCCCGACTCCCAATCGAGATAGGTCTGGCATCACGCGGGTTATCGGAGCCGTCGCAGGGGCGGCGGTAGCGGTCGATGCGGGGTGACAGCAGGCCGTTTTCTCCGGTTTCCACCGGCAGACCGGCGTCAGCCCAGGCGGTGTTGCCGGCCGAGCCCTAGAAGAAGCGCTTCCAAGCCGGCCCGTCACTCAATGCTGGGTCATCGTGCGCCACCATGAAGCGCGCCAGGTCCCGTCGCGCGATCCATAGTTCCCTCTGCCAGCGCAGCGCGCCGAGACGCTGGTTCGCCCAGGCCATCAAGATGCGTCGTTGGCTGGCATCGACTTTGCGGTGATTGTCGTAAAGCGCGGGGATCACCTCATCGCTGAGCCACTAGTTCAACGCGCAATGCTCCGTGTGGTCATCACGATGCGATGCCGTGGCCGAATACCAGACGGCTTGCGTCCAAGTGCAGAAAAACCGCATCGTTAGCAGCGGCGGCGAAGCAGGGGGCATACGCATACGTGCTCCTCAAAAGGGGCGTAGGTGCCCCACTGAAAGCACCGCCTTTCGGCCTCGATAAGACAGGGACGTAATGATCACCATCGCTCGTTATTCATTAGCCATCGAAGCGCATGTCGCCCGCGCCAAACTGGAATCCGAAGGCATTCCCGCGTTTGTCGCCGATGAGCACACCATCACCGCGGACTGGCTCTACTCCAATGCCATGGGAGGCGTGCGACTGCAGGTGCCAGAAGCCTGCGTCGAACAGGCCCGCACCATACTGGCGACTGACTTCAGCGAAGACCTGGTCGCCGAGCAAGGGCACGAAGCTCCCAAGGCGAACACAAAAAAGCCCCTCAAATGGCGGTATGTCATCCTGATAGCCATCGCGGTTGGCGCGTTAGGAGGATGGATAGTGGGCATCGGGCCAGCGCCGTATCAGTCAGCATCGCTGGCCGAGCAGGCGAGGGCAGAGGTCGAGAAAATCAACACGAAGACGCCAATACAGCTCGATGAAATCACCGTGCTGACTAAGGCCACGTTCACTGACGACTACGTGATTGCTCTCGATATGACACTCCTTGATTTCGAGACCTACGAGAAGGACATCGATTTCAGCGCAATGCGTGCTTCCGTGGTTGAACAACAATGTGCTGATCAGAAAGGTGAGAACTCACCGTTGAGCAGGGGGTTAACGCTTCGATATGTTTATTCCGCAGAAAATGGTCGGTTGCTCAATAGGTTTGAAATGGATAGGCAGGACTGCCGCTAGAAATTGACATGGATTGGGTCTTCGCGATCAGCGAAGCGCCGCTTCTTTCATCGCAGTTGACTCGAAAGGCTAGTGCCTTGGAGCGGCAAGGTTCTTGTCACCCGATACGCGTTTCGATAACCACGCCCATCCAGATAAAGCCCTTTTCATCTAATGTCCTCGCATCCTCCAGATCCCTCATCAGGCCCCCATCGTGTTCAAGAAAATCAAAGGCATCCTCGGCATCCAGCCCAAACCCGCTGGTGAAAACAGCTACGGCGAGCATCTCCGTGGCGAGGCGGACGAAACCTGGCCTGAGGCACTGAACCGTTTCGAGTCGTTCTGCCGGAGCCTGCATGCGTTCTACGACGAGGAAGGGGAGACCTATGAGCTGTACTTCGACGAGTACTTCCAGGACGGCACGCTGTTCGAGTGGTCGGGCGCTGTATCCGACGAGGATCTACTGAGCGCCGAGACGCAGCATGCGTTCGCGATACCGGAGGAGCTGAAGGCGCTGTTCAGGAAGCGCTTCGCCATCTACGACGTCATTGCGGATCGTGGCCGCTGGGGCGACCGTCGCATCCTCGAGATCTATGGGCGTTCGACCTCGACCTCCTACCCGTGCCTGCACGCGTTCTGCCCGGCGATCGCCTGGAACTTCGGCGAGTACTTCGCCAGGGAAGAGTTGACGGAAGAACAGATCGCGCACCTGAGCGCCAACTACTTCTGCTTCGGTCGCTGGTCAGACGATGACCACTACTGCACCTATCTACTGGTGGACCGCCACGGCAACTACGGGCGGTTCCGCTTCCACACCGAAGACTACCCGGGCACCCTGCAGCGGCTTGAACCGCTGTTGAGCGGCAAACCCCTCGACATGACGCTGGATGCGCTGATGGTGTGGGCGATCAACAACTCGATGGAATACCTGCTCGAACGCAACGATCTGCCTAGTCCGTATGGGAAAGAGGCTTGAGACAGCAAACGGAGCAGGCGATACGGCAAGGATTCACGTGGCAGAGCGCTCATTGATCGAGTCGCTCCATGAAGCATGCACTAGGCGGGAGCCTGCTTCAGCTTCCTACCCAAATCGACACTGAAATTTCTTCTGTCCCCAGTTGATCCATACGCCCGCTGCATCAAGAATGGCGCAGCCGACGGCACAAGCTTCGTGCCCACGAAGCCCGTAAGACACGGCGAACCTGAAAGGAGTCAGGTGATATGGAAGTCGATCCGAATGCTTCGCTGAAAGAAGCCGTCGCCCAGTTCTATACCCGCCATGGCTTCCCAGTCGACGGTGGTGTCACTGCCAAGCGCTGGTCACCCGTAGGCTGCCGCGACCTCAAGGTCTATCTGCCGAATTTCGAGTGGCGCCGCCGGGCGCTGCCCCTCCATGACATTCATCACGTCCTCACCGGTTACCCATTCCGGCCAACCGGCGAGTTCGAGATGGCCGCCTGGGAATTCGCCGCAGGCCGTTACCCCAACCCACTCAGCACACTGTTCTGCCTGCCGTTGGTGGGCATGGGTGCCTGTGTCGTACCCAGGCGCAGCTTCTCGGCCTTCGTGCGCGGCAAGCACAGCCGCACGCTGTACCAGGGCTACGCCTATCCGGAGCTGCTGGAGAGGAGGGTGGCGGACGTTCGCGCCGAGATACTGCCTTCCGCCCCCGTAGCCGCGACGCCCCGGCATTACCTCGAATACCTGGCCCTGGTTGCCTGCTCGGCAAGCGTCATCGCGCTGCCGCTGCTGGGTATCGCCTTTGTCCTAGCGGAGATCTTCTGATGTCCACTCACGCAGGCGCTGCCTCCGGCGCGTTCAAGGTCAACTCCCTGGTGCTGGACAACGGCGCCAGCCCGCTGACGGGCACCATCGTCTGGGACACATGGCGGTCGCTCTGGAACAGCTTCATCTTCACCAGCGCCCTCGTGCTGGCACCGCTCTATTTCAGCTGGGGTGCTTGGCTGGTCTTCCTCACGCTCAGTGCGGCGACCCTGTGTGCGGGGCATTCGGTGGGGTTTCATCGGCGGCTGATTCACCGCAGCTTCAAGTGCTCGAAGTCCACTGAACGCTTTCTCGTGTGGATGGGGACCATCGTCGGTATCGGCGGCCCGTTCTGGACCATCCGCACCCATGACACCCGCGATTGGTCCCAGCGGCAGCCGGCCTGCCACGACTACCTTGCCCACCGCCAGGGCCTGCTCAAGGACGCCTGGTACAACCTGCACTGCAAGTTTGTGCTCGATCATCCGCCGGGCTTCAATCCGGGGCCGGAGATCGCCAACGATCGCTTCTACCAGTTCCTGGAAAAGACCTGGATGCTCCAGCAGCTTCCCATCGGCATCGCGCTTTACCTGATCGGTGGCATGCCGTGGCTGGTGTGGGGCGTGTCGGTCCGGGTTGCGGCCTGCACCACCATGCACTGGTTCATTTCCTACTTCGCTCACACCCGGGGCCCCCAGACCTGGGAGGTGGATGGCGCCGGCGTGCAGGCCCATGACGTGCCCATCGCCGCCATCCCCACCTTTGGCGAGAGCTGGCACAACAATCACCACGCATTCCCGGCGTCAGCTCGCCATGGGCTATATCCCGGTCAGATCGACCTGGGCTGGCACTTCATCCAACTGCTCCAGCGTCTTGGTTTGGCCTGGGATGTGAATGTGCCCAGCAACCTGCCGCCTCGGGAGGGGATTACGGCGTTGAAGGTGGGGGCGGAGGAGGTTATGTGCCGCAATGACTAGATGATCGGCAGCAGGTCTGTACAAAAATTAGAACTCAATCAACAGGAGAGCGGAACAAATTCCGCCACATACAAGTGCCCTTATGAAGGAAGAACCAAAGAATCCTGTGCTGGAGACCCCGTGGCACAAGTCATCTTTCCTTTTCATTATCATTTTCTTCATTTCAATCAATGGGTACGGGCTGATTGCCCTGATCGCGCTGGTCATGGCTCTGCTTAATCTGAGGCATGACAACTGGTACAGATTCCTATGGCCCTGGATCTTCGTCCTGATGTTCAGTGCTGCGGGTCTTGTAGGTTTTGCAACCCGAATTATCGCCGAGAACTACACATACGAGGCGTCAGAGCGATAAGTCTGCTTGGGAAGGTCAGAGAGAGTTGATGGGCTGCCATAGGCAGGTGGTATCCATTCCAATTAACTGACGTGAATGCCTGCTCCTGGCAGAGAGCAGGCACTCAGCGTCCTTCCTCACACCACAAAGAACCCACTCGTCCCATCCCGCCCCAACTGCTCCACCAACCCAAACTCCCAATCCAGATACGCCTGCATGGCCTCGCGCGGGTTGTCTGTGCCTTCGTACGGGCGGCGGTAGCGGTCGATGCGGGGTGACAGCAGGCCGCTTTCGCCGGCTTCAACCGGCAGGCCGGCGTCGGCCCAGGCGGTGTTGCCGCCGTCGAGCAGGAAGGCGGGTTTGCCGGTGATGGTCGCTACTTCGTCCACGGCGAAGCGGGCCAGCAGGCCGCTGCCGCAGGTGAGCACGTAGCGTTCGTCCTTCGGAGCTGTGGCGAGGGCTTCGCGCAGTTGGGCGCGCAGCACCCAGCGGGCGCCGGGGATGTGGCGTTTGACGTGGTTGGCGCTGGCGGTGAAGTCCAGCACCGCCGTGTCGCCATGCTCCAGCCAGGTGGCCAGGGTCTGTGGGGCGATGGCTTCGACCTGGGGCAGGGGGGGCAGGGCGGGGCGCCAGGCGCCGCTCTCGCTGAAGTCCGCTGCCGTGAGCCCATCGAGCACATGCACCTCCCAACCCAGTTGCGCCAGCCAGGAGCCGGTCATGTTGGCGCGGGTGCCGTCGGCGTCGGCCAGGACGATGCGCGCGCCGCGCACGCTGGCGTAGTGGTCGGTCTCCTGCACCAGTTGGCCGCCGGCGACCCAGCGGGCGCCGGGCAGGTGGCCGGTGCGGTATTCCTCTTCGGTGCGCACGTCGAACAGGTAGGTGGTGCGGCCGGCCTCGGTGCGCCATTCGCTTAGCTGCGTGAGGCTGGCGCGTTGTACGCCGGCCTTGTCGGCTACGGCGCGGGCTGCCTGCGCGGCCTGCTCGCGGGTTTCAATGCTGACCTCGGTGAAGCGGCGCTGCTGGCCGTGCTCCAGCGTCTGCCCGGCCAGGGTCCAGCCGATGGTGCCGTTGCGCAGGGCGGCTACCGGGTTGGGGATGCCGGCGTTCACCAGGGATTGGGTGCCGATGATGCTGCGGGTGCGACCGGCGCAGTTGACGATCACCCGGGTGCTCGGGTCCGGCGCCAGTTCACGCACGCGCAGCACCAGTTCGGCGCCGGGCACGCTGATGGAGCCGGGGATGTTCATGGTCTGGTATTCGTCGAAGCGGCGGGCGTCGAGCACCACCACGTCGGCCTTGGCGTCCAGCAGCGCCTTCACCTCTTCGGCGGCGAGGGAGGGCGTGTGGCGCTGGCTTTCCACCAGTTCGCCGAAGGCCTTGCTGGGCACGTTGACATCGCGGAACAGCTCGCCGCCGGCCTCGCGCCAGCCGGCGAGGCCGCCCTCCAGCAGGGCCACGTCGCTGTAGCCGAGTTGCAGCAGGCGCTCGGCGGCGCGTTCGGCCAGGCCTTCGCCGTCGTCGTAGAGGGTCACGGCGGTGTCGCGGCGGGGCACGCGGTCGAGCACTTCCAGCTCGAGCTTGGAGAGCGGGATATTGGCGGCGAACAGCGGGTGCGCCTCGGCGAAGGGGGCCTCCTCGCGCAGGTCGATGAGGGCGACTTCCTCGTGGGCGAGGAGGGCGGAGCGGATGTCGGCAAAACGGCGAAGGGGGATACGACTCATGGCGCCAGGCTCTCTTTCGACAGGTCCCAGATATTGGGCAGGTGGAGGTTGGAATAACCGGAGATGAAGGGCTTCTCGACGCCGCCCTCGGCATAGACGGCGCGGCGCACCGCGCCGATGTTGGCGCCGTACACGTGGATGCTGATGGAGGTGCGGTTCTCGAAGGCGTTGCGCACCTGGTGGATGTCGCCCACCCGGGGCGACACGGCAACCACATCGCCCGGCTGCAGGGATTCGGCCGCGCCTTCGGGCCGCAGGCTGCCGTCGGCGTTGCGGGCGAAGCCCTGGCTGAGTTCGGCGCCGCGCAGCATGCCGATCAGCCCCCAGGTGCGGTGGTCGTGCACCGGGGTGGACTGGCCGGGGCCCCAGACGAAGCTGACGATGGAGAAGGCCTGGCGCGAGTCGGCGTGCAGCAGGTACTGCTGGTAGCGCTCCGGGCTGGGCTGGGCGTAGGCGTCCGGCAGCCAGTCGTCGGTGCTCACCAGGTCGCGCAGCAGCGCGGCGCCCTGGTCGAGTATCCGTGGCTCGTCCGGTGCCTGGGCGAGGAGGTCGGCGAGGTCGACGATGAAGCCGCGTAGCCGTCCGAGGTTGGGCGTTTGAGACATGGTTCCCTCGATGTCCGTGAGTGCGCAGCGGTAACCGCTACCGTGCCGGGGTAAAAGATATTATTCTTCTTGCGTATTCTTCCAGCCATTTATTATGCTAATAAAGAATGAAGATAGATGATATTGATGCATTCGTGGCCGTCATCCGCAGCCAGTCGATCAGCCAGGCGGCGGAGTCCCTGCAGCTCACCCAGCCGGCCATCACCCGGCGCGTGCAGAACTTCGAGGAGGCCCTCGGCGTCAGCCTGCTGGACCGCAACACCAAGCCGCTGAAGCCCACGCCCATGGGCATGCGCGTGTACGAGCAATGCCGCTCGGTGCTGCGCGAGATGGACGCCCTGCGCGAACTGGTGCTGAGCGATTCCTCCCCCAGCGGCGTGCTGCGCCTGGGCGTGCCGCAGACGGTGGGCGACGTGGTGCTGCTGGACGCCCTCAGCCAGCTCAAGACCCTCTATCCGGACCTGCAGACCCAGGTCTCCACCGGCTGGGGCAGCCACCTGCTGGGCAAGATGGAGAACGGCGAGCTGGACGCCGTGGCCGCGCTGTTCCCGGCGGGCAAGGTGTTCCCCGAAGGCATCGTCGGGCGCTCCCTGGCGCGCATGGACCTGGTGGTGGTCGCGGCCAAGGGCGAGGTGCGCAAGCGCTCCTGCAAGCTCGCCGACTGCTACCAGCGCGGCTGGGTGCTGAACCCCGATGGCTGCGGCTTCCGCGCCGGCCTGCAACGTGCCCTAAGCGACGAGGGGCTGTCGCTGCGCATCAACCTTGAGACCTTCGGCACCGAGCTGCAGCTGGGGCTGATCGCCAATGGCCTGGGCTTCGGCCTGGTGCCGCGCCCGCTGCTGGAGAACAGCCGCCACCGCGAGCGCCTGGAGGTGGTGCCGGTGAGCGACTTCAAGCCGGTGATCGACCTGTGGCTGATCCACCCGCGCTTCCTCGGCAACCTCCAGGCGCCGGTGGCGCTGTTCGGCGAGACCGTGGCCCAGCGCGTGGCGCACCAGGCGGAGGAGGGGGCTGCGGCAGGCTCATAACCAAAGCATCTTGCATGTAACTGCATTGGTTAGATGCGCGATTTGTATATTAGATTAGAACCAGATCGAATTTCACTGCGGTTTTTTAGATGGATAGCATGTGGGTCAAGCCAGGCTGCAGCGGGCTCGATCCAACCTCCCGCCTGCGGCCCCCGACCATTGGAAAGGCCCCGAGCGAGGAGAAGGAATGTCCCGGCGAAGCAACGCCCTGGTGCCCCCGGGCACCGCACTGACGGCCCTGCTGGCGCCCCTGCGCTGGAAGGGCTGGAGCAACCTCGGCCTGCGCCTGGTCAGCCCGCTGGTGTTGCTCCTGCTCTGGGAGCTGGCCTCCCGCACGGGCCTGCTGCCGGCGCGCATCATCGCCGCGCCCAGCGCCATCGGCGACACCCTCTGGCAGATGATCGCCAGTGGCGAGCTGGCCGGGCACCTCTGGGTGTCCCTCAAGCGCGCCCTCAGCGGGCTGGCCATAGGCGTCTCCCTCGGCACGGTGCTGGCCCTGCTGGCCGGCCTGTCGCGCCGCGGCGAGCTGATCATCGATTCCCCCGTGCATATGCTGCGCACGCTGCCGTTCCTGGCCATCGTGCCGCTGTTCATCCTCTGGTTCGGCGTGGGTGAGACACCGAAGATCGCCCTGATCGCCCTCGGCACCACCTTCCCGGTCTACCTCACGCTGTTCTCCGGCATCCGCGGCGTCGATCCCAAGCTGGTGGAAGCCGGGCGCCTGTTCGGCCTCAGCCGCCTGGAACTGGTGGTCCACGTCATTCTGCCCGGCGCCTTGCCATCCTTCTTCGTCGGCCTGCGCTATGCCTTCGGCATCAGCTGGCTGGGCCTGGTGGTGGTGGAGCAGATCAACGCCAGCGCCGGCCTCGGCTACCTGGTCAACGACGCCCGCGACTTCATGCGCACCGACGTGATCGTCATCTGCCTCATCGTCTACAGCGTGCTGGGCCTGTCCATCGACGCCCTGGTGCGCCTGCTCGAACGCCTGGCCCTGGCCTGGCGCCCCACCTTCATAAGGAACTGACCATGGATGTTGCGCTGCAACGCCTGCGCCCGCCGGTGCGCGTGCGCGGGCTGACCCGTCGCTTCGCCGGCCAGACGGTGCTCGACGGCCTCGACCTGGAGCTGGGCGCCGGCGAATTCGTCGCCCTGCTGGGGCGCAGCGGCTCGGGCAAGACCACGCTGCTGCGCGCCCTGGCCGGGCTGGACGCGGTGGACGGCGGCACGCTGGAGGTGCCCGAGGCCCATGCGGCGGTGTTCCAGGAGCCCCGGCTGATGCCCTGGAAGCGCGCCTGGCGCAACGTCGCCCTCGGCCTGCGCGGCGCCAACCCGCAGACCCGCGCCCTGGCCGCCTTGCAGGAGGTGGGGCTGGGCCATCGCCTCGACGCCTGGCCCGGCACCCTGTCCGGCGGCGAGGCGCAGCGCGTGGCCCTGGCCCGCGCCCTGGTGCGCGAGCCGGAGTTGCTGCTGCTGGACGAGCCCTTCGCCGCGCTGGACGCCCTGACCCGCATCCGCATGCACCAGCTGATCATCGAGCTGTGGCGCACCCACCAGCCCTCGGTGCTGCTGGTCACCCACGACGTCGACGAGGCCGTGCTGCTGGCCGATCGCGTCGTCGTGCTGGAGGCCGGGCGCATCGCCGAGCAGATCCCCGTGCGCCTGCCGCGGCCGCGGGAGGTCGCCAGCCGCGGCTTCCAGGAGCTGCGCCAGCACCTGCTCACCCTGCTCGGCGTCGAAGCGCCGGCCAGCCCCTTCGTCCACACCCTCGCACGGACCGCCCAACGATGAGCCTCGACCTGAAAACCGCCAAGGAGACGGCCCGCGTGCCCGACCTCGATTCCCCGGCCTTCGCCGACCTGCTGGCCCAGCTCAGCGACGAGTTCGCCGCCAGCGCCGCCCATTACGACCGCCACGGCGAATTCCCCCATGCCAACCTGCATCGCCTGCACGAGCACGGCCTCATCGCCCTCACCGTGCCGCGTCGCCTCGGCGGCAGCGAGGCCAGCCTGGCCCAGGCGCGCCGGGTGATCGCCGCCGTGGCGCGGGGCGAGCCGTCCACCGCCCTGGTGCTGGTGATGCAGTACTTGCAGCACGCGCGCCTGCAGGCCAACCAGGCCTGGCCCGAGCACCTGCGCCTGCGCCTGGCCCGCGAGGCGGTGGAAGAGGGCGCGCTGATCAACGCCCTGCGCGTGGAGCCGGACCTGGGCACCCCCGCCCGTGGCGGCCTGCCGGGCACCATCGCCCGGCGCGTGCCCGAGGGCTGGCGCATCAGCGGGCGGAAGATCTACTCCACCGGCATTCCCGGGCTCACCTGGCTGTCTGTGTGGGCGCGCAGCGACGAAGCCGAGCCCCGCGTCGGCACCTGGCTGGTGCACCGCGACACGCCGGGCATCCGCATCGAGGAAACCTGGGACCACCTGGGCATGCGCGCCACCTGCAGCCACGACGTGGTCTTCGACGACGTCCTGGTGCCCGACGAATACGCCGTGGACATCCTCCCCGCCAGCCAGCCGCGCCCCTCGGAGTTGGACTCCAGCGGCGTGCTCTGGCTCGCCGTGCTGCTCTCCAGCATCTACGACGGCGTCGCCCGCGCCGCCCGGGACTGGCTGGTGGGCTGGCTGGCCGAGCGCACGCCGGCCAACCTCGGCGCGCCGCTCTCCAGCCTGCCGCGCTTCCAGGAACTGGTGGGGCGCATCGACGCGCTGCTGCTGTCCAACCGCGTGCTGCTCGACGCCGCCGCCGAAGGCCGCATTCCCGCCAGCGAGGCGACCCAGGTCAAGTACCTGGTCACCACCCAGGCCATCGCCGCCGTGGAGCTGGGCGTGGAAGCCATCGGCAACCCGGCCCTTGCCCGGGGCAACCCCCTGGAGCGGCACTACCGCGATGTGCTCTGCAGCCGCATCCACACCCCGCAGAACGACGCCATCCTCGGCGCCGCCGGCCGCACCGCCTTCGCCTTGCCCAGTCGGGGCGGGCAGGCATGAGCCGGGCGCGCATCGCCAGCCAACTGGACGGCACCTTCAACGACCTGCTGCGCGCGCGCCTGCCGGGCGTGGAGGTGCTGGACCTGCCTCGTGGGGTGCCCAGCACGCTGCCGACGGACATACAGGTGCTGCTCGCCGCGCCCTACGCCGATTGGCGCAACGCCGCCGAGCCGCCCCCAGGCTGGCCCTTCGGCCTGAGGTTCGTGCAACTGGCGAGTTCGGGGCTGGATGTCTTCCCGTCCTGGCTGTTCGACGGCCCGCCGGTGGCCAGCGCCCGGGGCGCCACCGCCAGCAGCATCGCCGAGTTCGCCCTGGCGGCCATCTTCGCCGCCGCCAAGCAGTTGCCCGGGCTGTGGATCGACAGCGCCGACGCCTGGCGGCAACGCCCGCTGGCGTCCTTGGCCGGCAGCACCCTCGGCCTCTACGGTTTCGGCAGCATCGCCCGGGACCTGGCGCGCAAGGCCCTGGCGCTGGACATGCAGGTGCTCGCCCTGCGCCGTTCACCCCAGCCCTTCGGCCTGGACGGCGTGCAGCGCGCCGGCGACATCCATGAACTCTTCGCCCGTGCCGACCACCTGGTGCTGGCCGCGCCGGCCACCCACGAGACGCGCCATGTGGTGAACCGCCAGACCCTGGCCTCGGCGCGCCCCGGCCTGCACCTGATCAACGTCGCGCGCGGCGCCCTGGTGGACCAGGCTGCACTGCTGCAAGCCCTGGACGACGGGCGCCTGGCCCTGGCCAGCCTCGATGTCACCGACCCCGAGCCGCTGCCGGCCGGGCACCCGTTCTACAGCCATCCCCGTGTACGGCTGAGCCCCCACACCTCGGCCAACACGCCGCAGGTGTACCGCAACCTCGCCGCGCTGCTGGCGCGCAACCTCGAACGTTTCCACAGCGGGCAACCGCTGGAGAACCTGGTGCAGGCCACGCGTGGCTACTGAGCCCGCCGGCCCTTCAAGGAGAAACCGCATGACCGCCAGGCTGACCGGCCTCACCGGCACCCCGCAACCCACGGCCTACTCGCTGCCCCGCGACGGCCACACCGTATTCCGCTGGCAGGAGCCGCCGCAGCAGCCCACGGTCGAGGCCGAGCGCCTGCTGCGCAAGCAGCGCCTGGCCGGCTCCTTCCGCCTGTTCGCCCGCCACGGCTTCGACATGGGCGGCGCCGGGCACATCACCGTGCGCGACCCGGAGTTTCCCGACCACTTCTGGGTCAACCCGGTGGGCGTGTACTTCGGCCATATCCGCGTCTCCGACCTGCTGCTGGTCAATCCCCACGGCGAGATCGTCGAAGGGCAGGGCGCACTCAACCTCGCCGCCTTCGCCATCCACGCCGCATTGCATGAGGCGCGCCCGGACGTGGTCGCCGCCGCCCACGCCCATTCGCTCTATGGCAAGGCCTGGTCCAGCCTCGGGCGCCTGCTCGACCCGCTGACCCAGGACGCCTGCGCCTTCCACGGCAAGCACGCGCTGTTCGACAACTTCACCGGCGTGGTGCTGGAAGCCAGCGAGGGCGCACGCATCGCCGCCACCCTGGGGCCGAGCAACGTCGCGCTGATCCTGCAGAACCACGGCCTGCTCACCGTCGGCCGCACCGTGGAGGCAGCCGTCTGGCGCTTCATCGCCCTGGACAACGCCGCCCACGCCCAGCTGCTGGCCGAGGCCGCCGGCACGCCCCGGCCCATTCCCCCGGCCGTGGCCGAACACACCGCGCGCCAGGTGGGCACCGAATTCGGCGGCTGGTTCAGCTTCCAGCCCTACTGGGACCGCCTGTTGCGCGACGAGCCCGACTTCCTCGACTGATTGCAAGGAGCCCCCATGAACCGCCGTCACTTCCTCCAGTATTCCGCCCTGGCCGGGCTCGCCTGCGCGTTGCCCACGGCCTTCGCCCGGGACTGGAACGGCATCGGCCTGAACGTGGCCACCTACAAGGGCGCGGCGCCCACCTTCTTCGACGAGGCGGGCATCGAGCGCCCGCCCTACACGGTGAAGTACGCCGAGTTCAACGGCGGCAACCTCGGCTTCGAGGCGCTGATCAGCGGCACCCTGGACCTGGCGCCCATGAGCGAGATCCCGCCCATCTTCGGCATCAGGAACCAGGCGCCGGTGAAGCTCATCGCCGTGCTCACCGGCGACGTCAACAACCAGGCCTTCGTGGTGCCCAAGGGCTCGGCCATGCAGTCCCTGGCGGAGCTGCCGGGCAAGCGCGTGGGCTACATCCGCTCCACCTCCTCGCACTACATGCTGCTGCGCGCGCTCAAGGAGCAGGGTCTGACCCTGGCCGACATCCAGCCCTTCGCGCTGACGCCCCAGGACGGTTTCGCCGCCTTCCAGAACGGCAACCTGGATGTCTGGGTGACCTTCGGCTACTTCATCCAGCTCGCCGAACTGCGCAGCGGCGCGCGGGTGCTGCGCACGGGGCAGGGGTATCTCTCCGGCAACTACGTGATCGCCGCCAACCAGCGCGCCATCGACGACCCGGGCAAGCGCGCCGCCATCGAGGACTACGTCCAGCGCGAGTACCGTAGCTGGCAATGGGTGCAGCACAACCCGGAGGCCTGGGCGGCCAAGAGCGAGAAGATCCTCGGCATCCCCCGCGAGGTCTTCCTCGCCCAGTACAAGGCCCAGAGCGGGCCCCGCGTGCTGCAGGCGGTGGACGACGCCGCCGTGCGCTCCCAGCAGGCCGTGGCCGACACCTTCTTCGAGGCCGGTGTGCTGCCACAGCGGCTGGATGTGGCGCCGTTGTGGGATCGGAGCTTCCGCTGGGGCTGATGGGCTCGCTGTTTTTCAATGGGTATCCGCATGTGCGGGGATGGCGTGGGGTGCGTACGGCCTTCCCCACAACCGTCACCCTCGCGAACGCGGGGGCCTACTGGACCAAGCCGGGTTTCACCCGACCTACGATTGCCCGCAAGGACACGGCCCCATGCACCTCAAGCCAACCCTGATCGCCCTGGCACTGCTCACCGGCAGCGCCCAGGCTGCCGACGTCCCGCCCGCTATCCGCGCCCTCCACGAGCGGCTGCTGGTGCTCGACAGCCACCTCGACACCCCCATGCAACTGGCGCGGCCCGGCTGGGACATCAGCCAGCGCCACCGCTACGCCGACGACCTGTCCCAGGTCGACCTGCCGCGCATGCGCGAGGGCGGGCTGGATGGCGGCTTCTTCGCCGTGTTCACGCCCCAGGGCCCGCGCACGGCGGAAGGGCACACCCTGGCCAGCGAGCACGGATTGGCGGTGATCACCCGCATCCGCGACATGGTCGCCGCGCGGCCCGATGAGCTCGCCCTGGCCACGCGGGCGGAGGAGGTGCCCGGCATCGTCGCCTCCGGCCGCCGCGTGGTGCTGATCAGCATGGAGAACGCCGAGCCCCTGGCCGCCGACCCGGGCCGTCTGGCCACCTACCGGCGCCTGGGGCTGCGCATGCTCGGCCTGGTGCACGCGCAGAACAATTCATTCGCCGACTCGGCCACCGCGCTGCCGGAATGGCACGGCCTCAGCCCGGCCGGGCGCGAACTGGTGGGGGAGGCCAACCGGCTGGGGATTCTCATCGATGTGTCCCATGCCTCCGACGCGGTGTTCGACCAGGTGCTGGCGCTGTCCCGCGCCCCGGTCATCGCCTCGCACTCCGGCGCCCGCGCCATCGGCCCGCACCCGCGCAACCTCGACGACGCGCGGCTGCGCAGGCTCGCGGAAAAGGGCGGCGTGATACAGGTCAACAGCTTCCCCAGCGACCTGGTCCCCCGGCCGCCAAACCCCGAGCGGGACAAGGTCCTCGGCCCGCTCTACCGCGAGTTCCGCCTGGCCGCCAGCCTCTCCCCGGAACAGGTGGCCGACCTCGCCCGACGCATCCGCGAGGCCGATGCCCGCTACCCGTTGCCGCCCACGCGCCTGGACGACTTCATGGCGCACCTGCTGCACATCCTCGACGTGGTCGGCCCGCAACACGTCGGCATCGGCGCCGACTGGGACGGTGGCGGCGGCGTGGAAGGCCTGCGCGACGTCAGCGACCTGCCACGCATCAGCCAACGCCTGCTCGCCGCCGGCTACAGCGAGCAGGACCTCGCCGCGATCTGGGGCGGCAACCTGCTGCGGGTGTTGGCGGCAGCGGAAGCAAACGCCGCCTCGAAGTAGCCCGGGCTTCAACCTGGGAACGAAGCCTGTGGCATCCCCGGACTGAAGTCCGGGCTACGGCGCCGAGCGCAGCGAGGCCCAACGCAGTGATCGCCGACACCGCTATTTGTCAGGGCGGTCCGTCTTGGGTGCTGCAGCGATCGCCATGCTGATCGCATACCCAGGTGATGTATTGCGCCCAGAGCCGTCTGTATGGATTCTCTGGACTCATGCTGCCCATTGCCGGAAGAACATGGTTGTGCAGAGCACCGACCCAGAAGGATGGGGTCTTGTAATCAAGAAGGGCCATTGGGAAGACTGCGAAAGGTATTGCGGGTAGCAGCACTGCGGCCGCAGTAGTCACATAGGCTGCTATGCGCAGCGAGACTTTCCTTTTCATCTGTTCTCCATGTCCCCGATATCCCCGGATTGAAGTCGGGGCTAAAAAAGATGGGTGCTCGTCGGAAGACTGGTGAGGCGCAGGGTCAATGAACCTCGTACCTTGGCAGCACGTTCATGTTGTAGGTCGCGGTAAAACTATGCCCCGTGTCATTCCTGCGGATCAGAACCAGGGCGTAGCCCGCATCACCCTCGGGCGCCGGCAGCCAAATTATCGAAGCCTCCCGGTAGCCATCGTCCGTACCTCTCCAGTCGTCCTTGGCAATCAGTTCACTTAGCCGGAACCATCTACCGCTTTCCCTGGCAAACAGATAGGACAGGGTGTTCATGTGCGCGGTGTGCGTAACCAACTCGGAGCAGGCCATCTCGAATTCGAGAGCTTCCTCCGAACTCCAGCTGACTATGCCCTCTGCCCAGTGATCCTTTCCCAGTTCATAGCTGAGGGTGGTGAAACCATCGGGATGCTCCACGAATCCGGGTTGTTTCTTGAGCGTTTCTGCCGAGCGCTCCGCGTCCTCTCGAGAGGCATACGCGCCAATGATTCGATGGTCTCGAATCCCGTCTGATGATTCACAGATGTGCATGAGCAGATAGATATGCATGGTCCTGGTCATAAGCTTTGGTGATTGGCTGAAACGGCGATCGTAACCACTGCGGTTGGAGTGCGCCCAGTGCGTCTGCAAGGTTGGAGTGGACGGTAGCCCGGGCTTCAGCTCGGGAACGAAGCCTGTGGCATCCCCGGACTGAAGTCCGGGCTACGGACCGTAGGTTGGCGCCGAGCGTAGCGAGGCCCAACGCAGTGATCGCCGACACCGCAACGTTGGGCTTCGTGCCTCAGCCCAACCTACGGTGGTGCCATGCCCTTCGCGAGCAGAGCTCGCTCCTACGATCGCCATCCCATTTCCCCCTTCGCTCGCGCCAACACCGCGTCGCCCGTGCCTTGGGGTACGTGGGCATGATGTTTCAAGATGATTATGCGTTTCGCGCAATATGCAGATTGATAAAAATGAAACATTTTAATATTTGCATATGCTCAAAATGTATTTCTCTTATCAAATTCCGCCCCATAGGATGGCTCCACATAGAGCGATTTCGAAGCTCTTGGATGTGAATCTATAACCGGATGCGATATCCGGGTGCAGCCAGGGAAGGGCGCCATCGGGCGAGCCGTGCCTGGTGGAAGGGAATCAAGGAGAGTGCCTGCAATGCCTTTGACCAGACGACAGCTCATCGCCCGCATCGGTGCCGTTGGGGGCTACCGCGCCGCCATGGCGGCCATGGGTGTGCTCGGGGTGATGAGCCCGGCCACGGGTGCCAGCCAGGAGACCTACGCGGCGCTGCAACCGGCCAGCAGCCTGGGGCAGGGTGCCAGCGTCACCGTGGTCGGCGCCGGTATCGGCGGGCTGGTGGCGGCCTACGAGCTGCGCAAGGCGGGGTTCACCGTGACCCTGCTGGAGGCCCGCGAGCGGGTCGGCGGGCGCAACTGGACGCTGCGCCGTGGCGATCGCGTCGAGTACACCGACGGCACCACCCAGGTCGCCGAGTTCGACGAAGGCTTCTACTTCAACGCCGGCCCCGCGCGCCTGCCCAGCCACCACCAGCTGATGCTCGGCTACTGCCGCGAGCTGGGCGTGGAGCTGGAGGTGCTGGTCAACACCAGCCGCAACGCCCTGGTGCGCCCGGACTTGTCCGCGCCGCCGATGCAGATCCGCCAGGCGGTGAACGACAGCCGTGGCCACATCGCCGAGCTGCTGGCCAAGGCGGTCAACCGCCAGGCCCTGGACCAGGAGCTGAACGCAGCCGACCGGCAGAACCTGCTGGGTTTCCTCAAGACCTGGGGTGACCTGTCGGAGAAGCTCGACTACCTCGGCTCGGCGCGCTCCGGCTACAAGGTCTGGCCTGGTGCCGGCGACCAGGTGGCGCAGAAGAACGAGCCGCTGCCGCTGCGCACGCTGCTCAACCCGGCCCTGGGCACGGCGCTGATGATCGACGAATACCCGGAGTTCTCGCCCACCATGTTCCAGCCGGTGGGCGGCATGGACCGCATCCCGGCGGCCTTCCAGCGCCACCTGCAGCCGTCCCTGCGCCTGGGTGCGGAGGTGCGCTCCATCCGCAACCACGAGGACCGCGTGGAGATCGGCTACCGCGACCGCCGCAGCGGCCGCGAGCAGCAGGTGACCAGCGACTACGCGGTGATCGCGCTGCCGCTGCCGCTGCTGGCGAAGGTCGACAGCAACTTCACCGCGCCGGTGCGCCAGGCGATCTCGGCGGTGCAGTTCGGCTACGCCAACAAGGTGGCCTGGCAGTCGCGGCGCTTCTGGGAGACCGACTACCAGATCTACGGCGGGCTTTCCTTCATCAACCAGGAAGCCTCCGGGCTCTGGTACCCCAGCGGTGGCTTCAACCAGGCCGAGGGCATCCTCATTGCCGCGTACAACAACGGCGAGGTGGCGCGCAAATTCGGCGACAAGACCATCGACGAGCAGATCGCCCTGTCGCGCCAGGCCGTGGAGCTGCTGCACCCCGGCCACGGGCAAGACCTGCGCAAGCCACTGGCTATCGCCTGGAACCGCATTCCCCACAGCCTCGGCCCCTGGATCAGCCACGAGGTGGCGGAGCCGGACTACGGCCTGCTCAACCAGGCCCAGGGCCGCGTGCACCTGACCAGCGACGGCCTCGCCCACAGCGGCGTGGGCATCTGGCAGGAGGCCGCCGCCGGCGCTGCCCGGCGCGTGGTGCGGAACATCTTCGAGCGTGCGCAAGGCACGTCGCAACACCGGCAAACGGCCTGAACCACGCCGCGCCGCATCCATAACCAGATCCACCTGCCAGGTAGCGGACCTCCGAGGCTGGCGCCAACACAGACCTTGGAGCTTTCGCGATGCCTTTCAAACATGCCCTTCTGGGGTTGGGGGTCCTTTTCGCCACCGTCGGCCAGGCCGCGGAGATCGAGCGGGTGCCCTCGACCTATCCCAACTCGCCGATCCTGCAGTCGGCGACCCTGCCGCCGGGCACGGCGCTGACCTTCGTCTCCGGCATCCTCCCGGACCCGGCCGACCCCAAGGCCGCCAAGGATGACCTGCGCGCCGCCGGCGACACCGAGGCGCAGACCGTCGCCGTGCTGCGCAAGGTGGAGGCCGCCCTGGCCCCGCGCGGCCTCGGCCTGGGCGATGTGGTGCAACTGCGGGTGTACCTGGTGGGCGACCCGAAACTGGACGGGCGCATGGACTTCGAGGGCCTGCAGCGCGGCTTCCGGCAGTTCTTCGGCAGCGAGAAGCAGCCGCTGAAGCCGACCCGCACCACGGTGCAGGTGGCCGGCCTGGTGCTGCCCGGCGCGCTGATCGAAGTCGAGGCGATGGCCGCCAAGGCCCGCTGACCCAATCCCCCACAGATCGAGCCAGATGCGGCCGGGTTGCGGTCGCCTACAGGAAGTCCCGTGATGCGTAACGCCTTCAGCAAGACCTTCTCGCTTTCCCCCCTCAGCGCCGCGCTGCTCCTCGCCCTGGGCGGCGAGGCGCTGGCCGCCAGCGACCCGACCCTGTCCACCGTGGTGGTGACCGGCGTGCGCGGCAGCCAGCAGCGCACCGTGACCGACAGCCCCGCGCCGGTGGACGTGATCTCCGGCGAGCAGTTGAAGACCAGCGGCCAGAACGGCCTCAAGGACATGCTCACGCGCCTGCTGCCGTCCTTCAACGCACCCACCATCAACGGCGGCGGCACCGCCTTCCTGGTGCGCGGCATCAGCATGCGCGGCCTGGGCGGTGACCAGGTGCTGATCCTGGTGAACGGCAAGCGCCGCCACAACACCGCGATGATCAACAACAACGCCCGGGTCGGCACCGCCGCCGTGCCGGTGGACCTGGACCTGATCCCCACCGCCGCCATCGAGCGCATCGAGGTGCTGCGCGACGGCGCCGCCGCCCAGTACGGCTCCGACGCCATCGCCGGGGTGATCAACATCATCCTCAAGAAGGACGCCGAGGGGATCACTTCGGACAGCTCCCTCGGCCAGTACTACAGCGGCGACGGCACCACCGGCCACGAGGCCGCCAACTTCGGTTTCGGCCTGGGGGAGGGCGGCTTCTTCAACCTTTCCTTCGACGCCAAGGTGCAGGAGCCCTACGACCGCGCCGGCGCCGTGCGCGGCAACTTCGGCACCCTGGAGAACGGCCAGCCGGACCCGCGCATCACCCAGCGCCACGGCTGGGGCGAGGAGTACGGCCTGGGCCGTGACCGCACCTACAGCAGCGCCTACAACCTGGAGCTGCCCCTGGGCGAGGACCTCAAGCTCTACTCCTTCTCCACCCTCAGCTACCGCGACGGCAAGAAGGTGCTCGGCCACCGCGCGCCCACCGACATCACCGCCACCAACTGGCTGGCCAACCAGCCGTACCCCAAGGGCGGCCAGGCCACCCGCGAGGTGAACGAGACGGACTACCAGTTCCTCGCCGGGCTCAAGGGCCTGGCCGCCGACTGGGACTGGGACCTCTCCACCAGCTACGGCCGCGACAAGGCCAAGCTCTACACCGACAACAACCTCAACCTCTCCAACGGGCCGGATTTCAGCCAGCGGCGTTTCCACCTGACTGACGAGATCTTCGACCAGTGGACCACCAACCTGGACCTGACCCGCGCGCTGGACATCGGCCTGGACAGCCCCCTGGAAACCTCCGCCGGCATCGAATACCGCTGGGAGAAGTACGAACTCACCGAGGGCGAGCCCAACTCCTACAACTACGGCAACTACGTGATTCCCAGCGGCAGCCTGGCCGGGCGCCGACCCGACCCGGGCCTGTTCTCGGTCAACGGCACCACCCCCGAGGACGCCGGCGACATGATCCGCCACAGCGGCGCCGCCTATGTGGACTTCGGCCTCAACGTCACCCCGCAGTGGTACAACGCCTTCGCCCTGCGCTACGAGCGCTACAACCAGGACATCGGCGAGACCCTCAGCGGCAAGTTCACCACCCGCTACGAGTTCGCCCCGGGCTACGCGGTGCGGGCGGCGGTGAGCAACGGCTTCCGCGCGCCGTCCCTGGCGCAGAACGTGTTCTCCTCCACCAGCTCGGTCACTATCTTCGGTGCCGGCGGCTCCACCACCACCGCGCGCACCAAGCAGATGCGCCCCGGCTCGCCGGAAGCCATCGCCCTCGGTGCCAAGGCCCTGGAACCGGAAACCTCGCGCAACTACAGCCTGGGCTTCACCGCCGAGCCCACCGACCGCCTGCGCCTGACCGCCGACTTCTACCTGATCGACATCGACGACCGCATCCTGCAGACCGGCGTGCTCACCGGCCCGGCGGTGTCGGCGATCCTGGTGGCCAACGGCCTGTCGCCGAACCTCTCCGGCCAGTACTTCGCCAACGCCGCCGACACCCGCACCAAGGGCGTCGACCTGGTGGCCGAGTACCGCCAGCCGCTGGACGAATACGGCACCGTGCGCTGGAGCCTGGCCTACAACCGCAACAAGACCACCATCCGCGACCTGGCCGAGACGCCGTCCGAGCTGTCCAGCCTGGGTTCCGGCTACGTGCTGTTCGACCGCCAGCAGCAGACCGACCTGACCAAGGCCACGCCCAAGGACAAGTGGATCCTCAACACCAACTACAAGGTGGACGACTGGACCCTGAACCTGACGCTGACCCGCTACGGCGAGTACACCGAGGGCTCGAACATCCCGGCCAACGACCGTACCTACAGCGCCAAGTGGATCACCGACATCGACGTCGCCTACGACGTCACCCAGAACCTCACCGTGGCCCTGGGCGCCAACAACCTGTTCGACGAATACCCGGACAGCATCGGCATCGTGCCCTGGGCCGGCACCTACGAGTACGGCATGTTCTCCCCGTACGGGCTGGGTGGCGGCTACTACTACGGCCGCGTGAGCCTGGCGTTCTGATGATGGGCAAGGGCCGTTTGCTGGCGGGCCTGCTGTGCCTGGCGCTGGGGGCTGCCCCTGTGCTGGGCGCCGAGGCGCTGCGCGTGTCGAGCCAGAAAAACTCGCTGCAGGTGCTGCTGCAGGCCGCCGGCGAACTGGAGTCGGTGCCGTACCCCATCGAGTTCGCCGCCTTCGGCGCGGCGGCGCCCACGGCCGAGGCCCTGAGCGCCGGCGCGGTGGATGTCGGCACCCTGGGCGTCGCGCCCTTCGTCTTCGCCGCCTCGGCCGGTGCCGGGTTGAAGACGGTGGGCGTGGTGCGCCTGAAGGTCACGCCCACGGCGGTAGCCATCGTCGTGCCCGAGGGTTCGCCGCTCACCGATGCCGCGTCCCTGGTGGGCACGCGCATCACCACCACGCGCGGCTCCATCGGCCATTACCTGGCGCTGGCGGCGTTGCGCTCGGTGGGCCGCAGCGGGCGCGATGCGACGTTCGTGTTCCTGCAGCCGGGGGAGTCCCGCAGCCTGCTGGCCAACGGCGGGGCGGATGCCTGGGCCACCTGGGACCCGTACACCAGCATGGTGCAGCTGGAAGGCGGCACGCGGGTGCTGGTCAGCGGGGAAGGGCTGTTCGCCGGCAACATGCTGCTGGTGGCCAACCCGGCGGCGATCCGCGACAAGCCAGAGCAACTGCGGGACTTCCTCCAGCGCGTCGCCCGCGCCTGGGAATGGGCCAACGCCCATGTCGAGGCCTTCTCGGCGATCCAGGCGCGCCAGAGCGGCCTGCCGCTGGAGGTGCACCTGCGCTCCAACCGTTATTCGCAACCCAGGCGGGTGGACGTGGACGAGGCCCTGGTGCAGGACCTCGCCGACACCGCCCGGCTGTACCGGGACGAGGGCGTGATCGGCCCGGGATTCGAAGCCGAAACCCAGGTGGATCGACAGTTCAACAATGCCCGATAAGTTTGCCGCGATCGCATTTCAAGTTGCTGTTTCCCGCAACTTTGAACTGTAACTTTCATGATCTTCATGCGAGGCGTTAATAGTTGTTCGGGTTGATTTGAAATAACCCCGTATTAATTGGAAACAAAGTTTGGATGCTAGAGAAAATCGATATTTCACAAGCCTTTGGCGCTTGTTGAATATGCAAGTCAGGTGATCGTCCGATCACGCGCACATAACAGGCAGGGACGCCTGCCGTTAATCCGAACGACAACTTCCATGGATACGCAAGGAGTCTTCATGCTGACCATTACCACGGTCGAAGAACTGACCGCAGCGCATATACACGATGTTATCCACGCCCGCACTTACGGGATTCTCATAAAAGGCTTCGCTTCGGCCGATACCGTGGCCCTGGCGCTCGACCGCCTGAGCCGCCACGAGCTGCGCGGCGCCTTCAGCGAGCAGACCGAATTCGTGCGCCTGGGCAAGGCCTATATCGAGATCGGCGACGAGGCCAGCCGGGTCGACTACCACGCCCAGGCCATCACCAATATCCGCAAGATCCGCAGCGTGTTCAGCCCGTTGGCATCGCCCATCGACGAGCTGCGCCTGCTGCTCGACGAGGTCTGGCCCAAGGGCGCGCGGCTGCTGGATGTGAACGGCGAGAAGTGCTTCGTCGGCATCGCCCGCTTCCAGGGCAACGGCGTCGACCTCACCCCGCACACCGACAACCTGGAACGCAACGCGCCCCAGGACCACGAGCCGAAGCTGCTGACCCAGCTCTCCACCAACATCTACCTGCAGATACCCGAGGACGGCGGCGAGCTGGAGATCTGGGGCATCCACCCCGACGAGATCGAGTACGACCGCCTGCGCGGCGAGCGCGCCTATGGCATCGAGCGCCACCTGCTGCCGCCGCCGGACCTGGTGATCAAGCCCGAGCCCGGCGAGCTGATCTTCCTCAACCCCCGGCTGATCCACGCGGTGCGCCCCTCGGCCACCGCCACCCGGGTCACCCTCGGCGTATTCATCGGCTATTTCGGCGACGACCAGCCCCTTGCCTACTGGAGCTAAAGACATGAGCGATGTGGAAGCGATCAACCTCAAGGCCTATTTCAACAAGGGCGGCGAAGAACTGGACTTCACCGGCAAGCGCTGTGTGCTGGCGGTGAGCGTGGGCCAGGAGTACCACGAGGAGCAGAAGCTCAGTTCCACCGTGCACCTGATCAACAAGTCCGGCTTCAGCCGGGTGAAGGTGGTGGTGGCCGACACCCTGCAACGCCACAACAAGCACGGCAAATCGCCGGGCGAGGCGCTTTCCGCCTCGATCCGCGACGGCGACGCCTGGCTGGCGCGCAACCGCAAGTACCTGGCCGGCCTGGAGGCGCCGGTGACCATCAGCCGCTGGAACCAGGAGCTGGCCTCCGACCGCTACGCGGAGCTGCGCCAGCAGGTGGACCAGCTCTACCGCGAGAGCGAGGACCTGCGCGGCGCCATCGAGGCCACCATCGGCGTGTTCATCGAGCGCCTGCGATTGCGCGACCCGGACGCCGACGTCGAGCGCGCGGCCGCCCAGTGCCGCGAGTACATCCTGGAGGAGGTGCCGATCATCCTCCCGCTGTGGGCGGAGGAGGGCTACGACTACGTGATCTACCCGCAGCAGATGACCAATGCCATGGCCACCGCCCGGCGCCTGCTGATCGAGCCCCACGCGCCGGACCGGGTGCACTGGCTGCCGCTGAAGTTCAAGAAGCGCGGCATCCCGATCCCCTTCACCCTGCCGGGCGCCGTGCACCCGGCCTGGGCGGGGAGTGCGATTGCGATCTGAGGGCCAGGTCATCTAGGGGCGGCTCGCGCCGCCCATCGCGAATGAATTCGCTCCCACAAGGTGAGCCCGGCGCTCTTCTGTGGGAGCGGATTCATCCGCGAAAAAAGCAGCCCTAAGGGGCTGCCTGGGCGAATGAATTCGCTCCTACAAATTTCCAGCACCAAAAACGGCCCCACGCCACACGGACGACGGCCTCCAAACCCTGTAATCACGGAAGGAGTTCCCATGAGCGTTTTTGCGCAACAGCAACGCAAATGGTGGGCCTTGCTCGGTGTGAGCATCGCCAGTTTTCTCGGCTGCGTGGATTTCACCATCGTCAACACCGCGCTGCCGGCCCTGCAGGCCGACCTCGGTGCTTCGGTGGAAAGCCTGCAATGGGTGATCAACGGCTTCATCCTCGCGCTCTCCAGCACCATGGTGCTGGTGGGCCGGCTGGCCGACCTGCATGGCCGCCGGCGGGTGCTGAATATCGGCCTCACCGTATTCGGCCTGGCCTCCCTCGGTGCCGGGCTGGCCACCAGCATCGATGCGCTGGTGGCGGCGCGGGTGGCCCAGGGGCTGGCCTGTGCGGTGCTGTACACGGCCTCCGGCGCCATCGTCTCGGCCACCTTCGCCAGCGAGGAGCAGGGCAAGGCCTTCGGCGTGCTGTTCGGCGTCAACGGCGTCGGCCTCGCCGTGGGGCCGGTGCTCGGCGGGGTGATCACCAGCGCCTTCGGCTGGCAGTGGATCTTCCTGGTCAACGTGCCCTTCGTGCTGCTCAGCCTGGCGATCATCGCCCTGGCGGCGGACGAATCCCGTGCCGAGCAGGACGGCGCGCGGCTCGACTGGGCCGGTGCAGCGCTGCTGCTGGTGGGCCTGCCGAGCCTGGTGCTGGTGATCGTCCAGGGCGGTGCCTGGGGTTGGGCCTCGGCCACCACCCTGGGCCTGATCGGCCTGGCCGCGCTGGCCTTCGTCGCCTTCGTCGCGGTGGAGCTGCGGGTGCGCGCGCCCATCGTCGACCTGCGCCTGTTCGCCAACCGCCGCTTCGTCGCTGCGGTGACTGCCAGCTTCGGCCTGGCGTTGTTCTACTGCGTGGCCTTCTTCGTGATGCCGCTGTACCTGTCGCTGATCCGTGGCGAGAGCGTGCAGGCCAGCGGCCTGCTGCTGCTGCCCACCACCCTGGGCGTGGCGCTGCTGTCGCCAGTGGTGGGGCGGCTGGTG
The DNA here is from genome assembly GCF_003234055.1 of Pseudomonas sp. 57B-090624. Taxonomy (NCBI): domain Bacteria; kingdom Pseudomonadati; phylum Pseudomonadota; class Gammaproteobacteria; order Pseudomonadales; family Pseudomonadaceae; genus Pseudomonas; species Pseudomonas sp. 57B-090624. The sequence continues at coordinate 56,440 of NZ_QKRU01000028.1, read as the reverse complement.
GACCGCAAGGGCCCGGCGTTGCTGATCCAGGCCGGGCTGCTGTTCTTTGCCCTGTCGGCCTTGCTGCAGGCCGGCTTCGCCGAGGGCACCTCGCTGCCGTACCTGCTGGGCGCCTTCGCGGTGATGGGGCTGGGCTGGGCCTGCATCCTCGGGCCGTCCACGGTGCTGGGCATCTCCTCGGTGCCGCAGCAGGTGGGCTCGGTGGCCATGGGTTCGCTGATGACCCTGCACAACGTCGGCGGCGGCCTCGGGCTGGCGGTCGGCGTGGGCCTCTACCGCGCATTCGCTGCCCACGCCCTGGCCGGCTCCACGGGCGTGGCGGCCGATACCGACTGGCTGGCCCGTGCGGCGGCCGCGCCGGAGCAGGGCGTGGCACTGCTGGGCGAGCACCTGGTGCAGGCCCCCGAGGTGCTGCAGGGCTGGGTGCACGGCGCCTTCCTCCAGGGCTACCAGGCGGTGATGCTGTTCCTCGCCGCCAGCGTGCTGCTGGTCTGGGCCAGCGTTGCCGTGCTGCTGCGGGCCAAGGCAACCGCGCCTGCCGAGGCGGCTGCCGAGCAGGAGCCCAGCCATGGCAAGGCGTGACGGTCGCCTGCGCCTGGGTGCCTTTCTCTCCGGCTCCGGCGCCCATGCCGGCAGCTGGCGCCACCCCCGGGCGGACGCCGACGCCTCGATCAACTTCGAGCGCTACCGGCACTACGCCCAGACCCTGGAACGTGGGCGCTTCGATGCGCTGTTCCTCAACGACAACGTGGCGGTGGGCGAGCTGGACCCGCGCGTGCTGCGCAGCAGCGCCTACAGCCTGCGCTGGGACCCCTTGACCCTGCTGCCGGCGCTGGCGGTGACGACCCGGCACATCGGCCTGATCGCCACCGCCAACACCAGCTACAACGAGCCCTACACCATCGCCCGCAAGTTCGCCTCGCTGGATCACCTGTCCGGCGGCCGTGCCGGCTGGAACCTGGTGACGGCGCTGATCGGCGGGGAGAACTACAACCGCGCCGAGCACCTGCAGCATGCCGACCGCTACGCGCGCGCCGGGGAGTTCTTCGAGGTGGTCACCGGGCTCTGGGACAGTTGGGCCGACGACGCCTTCCCCCTGGACAAGGCCTCCGGCACCTGGCTGGAACCGGCGCGCATGCGCGTGCTCGACCACGAAGGCGAGCACTTCCGCGTGCGCGGCCCGTTGAATGCGCCCCGGCCGCTGCAAGGCTGGCCGGTGATCGCCCAGGCCGGCTCCTCCGAGGCTGGCCGCGCCCTGGCAGCGCGCACCGCCGAGCTGGTGTTCACCGCGCAGCAGACCCTGGAGGAGGGCAAGGCTTTCCATGCCGATATCCACCAGCGCCTGGCATTGGCCGGGCGCGAGGAGGGCGAACTCAAGGTGTTCCCCGGCCTGGCCCCGGTGGTGGGGCGCACCGCCAGCGAGGCGCAGGAGAAGCACGAGGAATTGCAGGCGCTGGTGGACCCGGAGGCGGCGCTCAAGGCGCTGTCCTTTCTGGTGGACATCGGCATCGACCTGGAACGCCTGCCGCCGGACGCGCCCGTGGTATTGCCCGATCCCTTGCCAGTCACCGAACGCCACAAGAGCCGCCAGCAACTGGTGATCGACCTGATCCGCCGCGAGAAACCCACCGCCGCACAGCTGCTGCGCACGCTCGGTGCCGGCGGCCATCGCCTGCTGGTGGGCACGCCGAGCCAGATAGTCGAGGAGATGGCCTGCTGGTACGAAGAGCGCGCGGCGGATGGCTTCAACCTGCTGTTCACCCACCTGCCGGGCGGTCTGGAGGACTTCGTCGACCTGGTGATCCCGGAGCTGCAGCGTGTGGGGCTGTTCCGCCGCGAATACGAAGGTCGCACCCTGCGCGAGAACCTCGGCCTGCAGCGCGTCGCCAACCGGCATTTCGCCTAGCGCGGCCAGGCTGTCGGAATGCCCGGCCTTTAATCCGGGCGTTCCGCTCCGGCGTGGTGATCGAGGCCGAAGAGCGGTAGATTTCCCGCTTTCATCACGGAGCGGCAGCACATGGACAACCCTTTCCAATCCCCGACCACCGATGTCCCCACGGAGAAGGGCGGCAGCCCATCGAGCCCGGCATCCCTCGCGCTGCGCCTGGCGATCCTGGCGTTCTGCTCGGTCCAGTTCCTGGTGCTGCTGTGGAACCGCGGAGCCATCTGGGACGCCATGCGGGCCGGGGAGATTTCCGTGTTCGGTGCTGCCGGGGGCTTCCTGTTCGCCTTCCTCCTGATGCTTGCCGGGGCGTTGCTGTTCTTTGCCCAGCGGTCGGCACGCTGGCTGTTGCTGGCCTGCCTGCCTTACCAGCTGTACGCGCTGGCAACGGCCCCGGAGCGGGGTACGCAGGTGCTGTGCCTCCTTTCGCTCGTCTGCCTCATCGGCTGCCTGGTGTACAGCTGGCGGCTCAGGCAGGCGATGTGACGACCGAGCCTCGTGGGCGCGTGCCAGGTCGGTGAGGGCAGGGCGGTGATGCATTCTGCTGGCCCGCGCCGAATCCGTGAGCAGCGCACTGCGGCGCCCTGGGCCTTTGCTTTAGTGTGCTGTCGTGTCGCGCCAGCAGCGCGGCGCCAACCCTTTCAAATTACTGGAGAGATGTAGGACATGGGCGCCTGGGGCACGGGGCTGTATTCCGATGACACGACCTGTGATGTACGGGATGACTACATCCAGCACCTGAAGCACGGGCTTTCCCACGGCGAGGCCTGCGAGAAGGTGCTGGGCCGCCATGCCGCACGGCTGGGCGAGCCTGAGGTGGCCTGCCTGGTGTACGTCGCCCTGGCCGACACGGCCTGGAAGTACGGCCGGCTGGACGAGACGCTCAAGGACAAGGCGTTGTCGCTGCTGCGCGCGGGCGGGGACCTGTTCGTGTGGGAGCGCGATGCGCCCCGGGATGTGCCGGCCCGCCGCAAGACCCTCAAAGCGCTCGAAGCCAGGCTGGCTACCCCTCAGCCGGCGGAAAAGCCTGTGAAGGTGTCGCCGCCCAAGCCCAGGAAAGCCCGTACCACGGCGCCTGTGGGCTCGGTCTTCTCGCTGGCATTGCCCAGCCAACGCCAGGTGCTGCTGGTCCTGGTGGGCTTCGTCGAGCTGGAGAAGAGCATCGACCCGGTGTTCTCGGTCCTGGCGCAGCCCATCGTCTCAGCTGAATCCCTGCCCATTCGAATCACTGGCGATGCCCCGACACTGGTGCTCTCGAAGGGCTTTCGGCAGCCATTCCGGCACGTGGCCATCCTGCCCCGGGATGAGCGAAAGGACATCCTCAGCGGGCTGACGCGCCTGGACATCACCGTCGAGCCCGCGCTGCCGTTCCAGCGGGAGCACACGGTGTGGCTGGCATTGGGGCGCATTGCCAGCGAGGTCGACGCTCACCTGTGAAGCCGGCGACGACGGGGGAGGGGGCGAACCTTTTCCACGATCAACGGATTGCCATGCAGGCCTGCTGAAAGGGCCTGAACGTCCTCTGACACAAAGGAACTGTGCGTGATGAACAAGACTGTACTGGCCGCCCTGGCCCTGGTGTTTCCGCTGCTGGCCAAGGCCGAAGTGGCGGTGATCTTCGACGGTGCCGGCACCTGCGACGGCTGCGGGCAGACGGTCGCCGAGCTGTTGAAGAAGGAGCGCTACACCGTCCGCCTGGTGGATGAAGACCACCTGAGCGCCGATGTGCTCGAGGACGCCGATCTCTACGTACAACCGGGCGGTTCGGACGACATCATGGACACCTTGTCGGAGCTGTCCGCTAGCCAGGTGCAGGCCATCCGCGACTTCGTCGCCCAGGGTGGCCAGTACCTGGGCATCTGCGCCGGCGGCTACCTGGCAGGGGGCTATGCCGATGAGAAGGAGCGCATCCCGGCGTTCGGCCTGGTCGAGCTGGCGGAGGTCGACCAGGAAATCCCGAAGGACAACGCGGCGCAGTTCATCTCCATCCAGCTGCCCGCAGGACACGAGCAGCGCGACGTCTACTACCAGGCCGGGCCGCATTTCGGCAGCCGGCTCCCGGCGGGTGCCGAGGCGATGGCGTACTACACGAAATCCCGGCGCATCGCCGCGCGAATCTCGTCCTACGGCAACGGCACGGTCGGTCTCATCGGCCCGCATTACGAAGCGGACAGCGCCTGGTACGCCGCCGACGGACTACCGCCCGATGCGAAGCAGCACCAGGACCTTCTGCTTGCGATGCTGGCGCAGATGAAACTGCGGCACGAGCCATGATCCCGCGCTGCACGGCTGCAGTTGCCGCGTCACCTGCCTGGTGATGACTGCCGCCTAAGCCACCGGCTCGGCTCCCAGGGTTGGCGCCGAGGGTGGCGGGCCGTGTATCAGCCCGCCCTATGCACGGCCCTGCAGGATGGGTCGAGCTCGGCCGCCGTCGTTGCCGATGGGGCTCGCCTGGCTCAACGCCATCCTGCGAGGGAAGGCCATGGGCGCCTGGCGCATTGCACTGCGCGAACGCGCACGACTCAATCCATCACCACATGGGGCAGGAAGCGGCTGGTGTCCTTGGTGATCAGGCTGTCGTCCTCGCGAATGCCCATGCCGGAGGCGGTGTCGCCAACCACCCAGGAACCGATCAGGGTGTAGCTGTCGCCGAAGCGGGGCAGGGGGGAGAACTGCTGGAGGATGTAGGGCGCATCGGTGTACGGGCCGTCCTGCACCACCACGTGGTCCTCCGGGGTGCGGATCTCGATGTTGGCGCCCTCGCGGGAGAAGAACGGCTTGCGCACCCAGCCCCTTGGCACCGGCGTGCGCGGGTCGGCGTCAACCCGGGCGGGCAGGAGGTTGGGGTGGCCTTCGTTGAATTTCCACAACAATGGCAGGATGCCCTTGTTGCTGATGATCGACTTCCAGGCCGGCTCCACGAACTGGGTGTCGCACCCCGGTACGGCCTTGCCGAAGGCTTCGCTGAAGATGTGTTCCCAGGCGTGCAGCTTGAACAGCCGGGGAATCCATTGCCCCTGCAGGTCGACGAAGCGGCCATCGCCGGTGAGGCCGATGTCCTCGATGTCGATGTGCCGCGCATCGATGCCGGCCAGGCGCGCCATCTGTGCGAGGAAGTCGGTGGTGCCCCGGTCTTCCACCGAGCCTGCGATGGCGGAGAAATGGAAGGGGATTTCCTTGCTGAAGGTGCCGAACGCGCGGATCAGGTCCTCGGCCAGGGTGTTGAACTGGTCGGCGTCGCTGGGCAGCACGCCACGGCGTATCTGGTCTTCCAGCCAGAGCAGTTGCACCGAGGCGCATTCGAGCAACGAGGTGGGCGTGTCGGCGTTGATCTCCAGCAGCTTGGCCGGACCGCTGCCGTCGTAGCTGAAATCCATGCGGCCGTAGAGGTGCGGGTGCCCCTCGCGCCAGGACGTGCGGACCAGATCGAAGAACGCCGGCGGTATCGCCAGGCCGGTGAGCAGCTCCTCGCTCTCCACCACGCGCTGCACCACGTCGAGGCACATCTCGTGCAACTCGCGGGTGGGTTGCTCGATATCACGGGTCACCTGCTCGCGGGTGAAGAGGTAGTAGCCGCGCTCATCCCAGTAGCGTTCGCCGTCGATGGTGTGGAACAGGAAGCCTTCGCGCTCGACCTGTGCCTGCCAGCCCGGACGTTCTTCGATGCTGATCTTCTTCATGAGCGGTGTCAGCCCCCGAATCCGGAACCGCCGGTCTTGCCACCCCAGCCACCGCGGGCGTTTGCCTGGGAGCCGAAACCGCCGCGGGAGATGGTGGACGCCACCGCCGAGCCACTGGTGCCGGCCTTGCTGCTCAGGCTCTTGCCCAGGGTCTGCTGGGTGTAGGTCGATGTCGGGCTGTTGCGCGCCTGGCTGGAGCGGCTGAACGTCTTGCCCTGTTCGATCTGGCGGGACAGCGTGGAGGTGCTGTAGGTGCCCCGGGCGTCGCGGTAGCGGTAGATCGGCTGGGAGTAGTAGTGGTTGCCGCCGCTGCCCATCATCTGGCCGATGAGGATGCCGGTGAGCAGGCCGTTGTCGCTGTGGCCGGTGCTCTGCACCACCTGCTGCTCGGCCTGCTCGTAGGCAGTGCGGGACACCTCGTTGGTCATCGACAGCTCGAAGCCCCCCAGGCGCGGCATGAACTGGCCGTTGGAGGTGGGCAGGCAGTAGTTGGCCACGAAGTCGGCGTCGCACGCGGCCTGGCTGTCATAGGTCGGGGCGATCTGCTTGTGATCGGCCATGGCCGTCATGTACGCGTCCGAGCAGACGTCGACCGGGAACTTGTCGTCCACGCAGGCCTGCACGTTCTCGAAGGTCTTGGTCGCGGTGATCTGCACCGTGTCCTGCGGGTCGTTGCACCCGGCCAGGGTCAGCGGCAGGGTGCCGGCAAGCACCAGCTGGATGGAATTGCGCTTTCTCATCTGGGTCTCCTTGCGCTGCCGGTGATCAGGTCGATGGGGTCATGCAGGCGGAGTTGAGCAGGCCAATGCTGATGGCCACGGCGCCGGAGTAGATGGCAGCGGCGTGCTCGCCCCTGGAAATGCGGCCGGGCAGGTCCTTGAGCACCAGGCTGGTGACGAAGAACGCCAACAGCTGGACGACCGCGGCGATCACGACCCAGACGACGAAATCGAGGACGCTGACGCTGTAGGTGATGATGTTGCTGGCCGGCAGGGCGAAGCCGATCAGCGAACCGGCCAGGGCGATGGCGGCGGCGCTGTTGCCTTCGCGGATCAGGGCGAACTCGCGGTGCGGGGTCACGCGGGTGTAGATGAACTGGAACAGGGCGAACAGCGCCGCCGCAACCAGGATGTAGATGACGAAGCCGATGACGGCGGTGGAGTTGAGCGACATGCGGAGCGCGTCGAGCATGGTGGATCTTCCTTGGTCAGAGAACTTGGATGTCGGTGATCTGCAGTGTCACGCCCACAGCGGTGGTCAGGGCGATGGCACCTTCTTCGTCTTCCTCGACCGAGAAGAGCAGGAACTCCCTCCGGTTGAGCAAGCCGATCTCGCGGGCGTAGAGCATGCTCTGATGCTCGACACCGTAACTGGCGTCGGGGCTGACGACGTATTCGTGCAAGGGCACCAGCTCGGTCTGGCCGTCCTCGCTCCCCCACTGGCGGCCGTACTCCTCGCCCTCCAGCTCATAGACCTGCATGCCGATGCGGGCGTTGGGCCCGGCCAGGCGCAGCAGCTCCTCGCGGCTGGCGATGGGGGTGACCTGGTGGTAGCCGAACAGGATCACGGACTCGATGTCGCTGTCCTGCGGGCCGTTCATGATCACCTGGAGGAAGTAGTTCTCGTCGTCCAGGTAGTAGCGCTTGATCCGCTTGCCCTCGCCGAGCTCCAGGGTGCCCACGGCCCAGATCTTCTCGTCGCCGGGGAGGGTGACGTGGGACTGGCCTTCGAGCAGTGTCGCCAGCGAGCGGTCCAGGCAGAGCATCCGCCCCGAGGCCAGCCCCAGGGGGCGGCTGTCGCTGGGGTGGCGGCGCGCCTCACTGGAGGGCAGCGGTGGCTCCAGGCCCAGCCAGCGCTTGAGCTTGCTCATAGTGCGTTCTCCTTCAGGCGCTCGTTGGCGATGTAGAAGATTTCCCCGCCACGGATTTCCAGCGTGTTGGCCGGGTTGATCTCGAAGCGGCTGGAACCCGAGGCGCGGTAGCCGATGAGGGTGGCATCGTGGTCCTGGCGCAGGCGGATGTACAGCTCGCCGCAGGTGCCGCTGAAGCCCTCGGGCAGTACATGGCGGAACTGGGTGGCGCCATCACCGACGCACAGCAGTTCGGTGACCACGGTGCTGGAGCCCGGGTCCTGCGAGGCACGCACCAGCATCTCGATGGCCATGTTGGAGGTGCACTCCAGTTCGGGCGCATAGCGGCGGGCGAGTGCGGCGCGCTCGGAATCGTTGAAGTGCGCGACCACATGGGCCTGGGTGCCGATCGCCTTGATGGTGAGCACGATGGCCAGGGTGAGGCTGTCGGAGCGGGTGTGCACGAGGATGCGCTCGGCGCGCTCGATGCCGGCGCGGCGCAGCAGCACGGGGTTGTCCAGCGAGTCACCGCGTACGAAGGAGGCGCGCCCGGGCAGGGGGTTCTCTTCCAGCAGTGCGTCGCAGATCACCAGGCTGTCGTCCTGCGTGGCCTCGTCCTGATAGAGCAGTTCGACGATGCGCTCGCTGGCTTCGCCTTCCCAGCCGATGAGGATGGTGTGGCCCTTGAGGTTGGAGTAGTCGCCCAGGCCTTTCATGTTCTTTCTCCAGAGTTCGCCGACCGAAGTCGATGCCTTGCCGATGACCGCGGTCAGCAGGGCGATGCCGCCCAGCATGATCCACAGCGCCGTGACGAGTTTGCCGAAGTCGCTCTTGGGGGAGAGGTCGCCGTAGCCCACGGTCGTCGCGGTGGTGAAGTAGAAATAGGTGAAGTCCTGCCCTTGCAGCAGGTGCTGCTCCCCGGCCAGCGACAGCAGCAGGTAGGAGACCAGATAGTGGACGGCCAGGAGCGAGCCGATGCCGGCCCAGCCGAAGCGTTGGAAGAAGACCGAGGTTTGGTGCCGCAACAGCAAGATCAGCGACATGGAATCAACTCCATTGATCCTTCGAGAGTGGTTCGGGGTGGGGTCAGTGAGCGCTTTCGAGCAGCGACTTCGAGTGCATCAACCAGGCGATGATGCAACCGGCGACGGCACCGGCGATATGCGATTCCACGGATATCCCCGGGGTGGGGATGAAGCCGAAGACCAGGCCGCTGTAGCCGGCGAGGGCCACCAGGGCGACCACCAGGCTGGCGAAGCTGCGCTGGTACCAGGCACGCGCCAGCAGGTAGGTCCAGAGCCCGAAGATCAGGCCGCTGGCGCCGATGTGCATGCTGTAGCGGGCAAGCAGCCAGACCATGCCACCGCCGAGGAGGCTGATCAGCAGCGCGACGCGGATGTAACGGCCGAGCCCCTCGGTTGACACCAGCCAGCTGAGGATGATGAAGGGGGGCAGGTTGCTCAGCAGGTGAGCGAAGGAGCCGTGCAGGAAGGGCGCGAAGATCAGCCCCTGCAGCCCGCCCAGGGTGCGCGGAAGGATGCCGTGATGGACCAGGCTGTTGGCGGTGAGGGTGTTGATCACCTGGACCACGGCCATGATCGCCGCCAGTGCCAGGATGACCCTGAGTCGCTTGCCGGTATCCATCTGCGTTTCCCGAACTCCATTTGCGGGTAGAGGTGATGGGCAGGCGACCAGGGTCGCCTGCCGGGGGCGGATTCTACTGCGATCCGTCCTGGCTTTGCTTGGCTTTCAAACGGGCCAGTACATCGGCTCCGCTGCCGCTTTGGGCGCCGATGCCGGCTTCCTGCAGGCGACGCTCCAGGTCGCCGCCGTTGGCGGCGGTCTGCAGCTCTTCGGCGGCGGCCAGGCGCGCGTCCTGCTCGTCCTGGCGCTGGCGCAGGCGGCTGAGGCTGTCCAGGGCGGACTCGACCTTGCCGTTGGCGCCACCGGTGGCTTCGGCGGTCGCGACGCGTGCCTTCTGCACCACCTCGCGAGCCTTGGCCATCTCGATCTGCTGCTTCAGGCTCTTGAGCTGGCCTTCGGCCTTGTTGACCTGGGCGTGGAGGAGGTCGGCCTGCTTGCCGAACTGCTCGGACTGGTTGCGCTCCTGGTCACGCTGGGCCTCGATCTCGGCGATGCGGTTGGCGCATTCCAGGGCCAGGCTTTCCTCGCCCTTGTTGAGCGCGGCGGTGGCCTTGGACTCCCAGTTGGCGACATCGGCGTTGAGGCTCTCCAGGCGTTGCTGCGACAGCTTCTGCTTGGCCTTGATATCCACCAGGCCGTTCTTGGCTTGCAGCACGGCGCGGTCGGCGTCACGCATTTCCTGCTCGAGGATGCGGATGGCGTTGGCGTCGACGATGGCTTCGCCGACTTCGGAGGCGCCGCCACGCACGGCGGTGATGATTTTCTTCCAGATACTCATGAAAACTTCTCCTTGAATGGATTCGGTCAGGCCTTGAAGTGGTCTTCGAAGGCTTCGACGGCGCGGATCACGTTTTCAGCCAGGGTGTAGACCTCCTGGATGATCACGGTGAGCGACGAGGCGGCGCTGAGGGCGCCGAACATGGAGTACACCTCCTGGCCGTCGATGACCTCGACGCCGACCGAGGACAGCGGGAACAGGTCGCGGGTACGCAGCACCAGCGCGTTGAATTCGTTTGCATCCTTCACCAGGTCGAGCGGCACCAGGGTGGCGTCGACCATGATGTGGTCCCCTTCGACCGCCATGTAGATCGGCAGGTCGCCGTACTCGGTCATGGTCAGCCTGATCCCGGCCTGCTCGCCGTCGACGACGCTCAGCAGAATCTCGCCAGACGCCACCAGGGCCAGTTCGGCCAGGGCGTTGTGAAGCGAGCTGAGGGTCCAGTTGCTGTTCTCGGTCATGTAGTCCTCCAGTTTGACTCGGTCGCCCAGGAAGGGCTGCCGTAAAGCTCTCTCGATACCCTTCAGGGCGTTCACGTTCTCGGGAAGGATCCAGAACTCACGTTTCACCAGTCCCGCTTCGCGGAGCCGGTTGCGCATGTCTCGGACGTAGTCGGCCGAAGACTTACCGGTGCTTCCGGCCGCCTTCCTGCCTGCTTTGTCCGGAGTGGTCTTGCGAGGCATCTGCATTCCTCCTCAAGGGTGTGGCGTGCAAATTACTGCGATTTTCGCTGGCGCGCAATTCCTTACATGAAAGATTTTTTTATCTTTCATGTAAGGGAAATATCGACTCGTCGGCACGTTAACCCATCACCCCCGCGAGCGAGGCGCTGCATTGAATCGCATCACCCACTGCGCAAGCAGGTCGAGCCCCGCGCACATCAGGAAGTACAGCAGCGCCACGAAGAGGAAGACCTCCGTCGGGTGCACCATCACCCGGTTGCTCACCTGGGTGGCGACGAAGGACAGTTCGCCGACGCCGATGACGTAGCCCAGGGAGCTGTCCTTGATCAGCGAGACCCACTGGTTGAGGAACGACGGCAGCATGATCGGCAGCGCCTGCGGCAGGATGATCAGCCGCAGCACCTGCCAGGGCCGCAGGCCCAGGGCGCGGCCGGCGTCCCATTGGCCCGGCGGCAGGCTCTGGATGCCGGCGCACACCGAGTGGGCGAGGTAGGCGCCGCCGATCAGCGACAGCGCGCAGACCACGGTCGCCAGTGCCGGCACCTCGATGCGGAACAGCACCGGCAGCAGAAAGTAGCTCCAGAAGATCAGCATCAGCACCGGGATGGCGCGGAAGAACCCCAGCACCGCCAGCAGCACCAGGCGTGGCCGGCCTTCGAGCACCGCCAGGGCGATGCCCAGGACCAGGCCCAGCAGCGCCGAGGCGATGCCCGAGAGCGCCGACAGCAGCAGGGTCAGCGCCGCGCCGCCCAGCGGGCCATCGGGCCAGGCGCCGAGCAGGAAGTAATCGAGGTTGTCGAGGATCACCGAGAAATCCATCTCAGGCCTCCCCGCGCTTGTGCCGGCGGTGCTGGTGGAGCAGCGTGCCCGCCACTTCGATGGCGATCGCCGCGCCCAGGTAGAGCAGGGTGGCGATGCCGAACGCCTGGAAGGTCTTGAAGGTTTCCGTCTCCACCTGGCGCGAGGCATAGGACAGCTCGGCGAGGCCGATGGCCATGGCCAGGGAGCTGTTCTTCAGGGCGTTCATGTACTGGCCGAACAGCGGCGGCAAGGCCGTGTGCAGTGCCTGGGGCAGGATGATGCAGCGCCACACCTGGGCCGGTCGCAGGCCCAGGGCCATGCCCGCTTCGCGCTGTTGCGGGCGCACCGAGGCGATGCCGGCGCGCAGCTCCTCGGCGATGAAGGCGCTGGTGTAGAGCGACAGGCCCAGCACGGCGGCGAGGAACTCGAAGGACGGCCAGGCCAGCGTGAACGGGCCCAGCGCCAGCTCATGGGGCAGGTTGAGCCAGAACACCAGGCCCTCGGGCAGCAGCGCGGGCACGCCGAAGTACCAGAAGAACAGCTGCACCAGCAGCGGGGTGTTGCGCAGCAGCGAAAGGTAGCCGCGCGCGGGCCAGGACAGGCGGCCGGGCAACTGGCGACCCACGGCGACCAGCGCGCCGAGCAGGGTGCCGATGACACAGACCACCAGCGAGGTGCCGAGGGTCAGCAGGAAGCCGTCCAGCAGCCAGTGCAGGTAACGGGGAGCGAGGGGGTCGCCGAACATGGTCGAGGTCTTTCAATGCGCGATCCCCGCAAGCGCGGGGACGTAGGTAGGTCCCCGCGTTCGCGGGGATGACGGGGCCTGCACGACCCTCCCATCACCGTCCCCCGCGAAGGCGGGGGATGGTGAACAGTGCGGTCAGTGCACCGTGCCGATCTTGTACAGGCGCGCCAGCGGGGTCTTGGTGTCCGGGCCGAACCAGGTGTCGTAGATGGCCTGGGCGCGGCCCTGGTCTTCCAGCTCCTGCAGGGTCTGGTTGACGTATTCGGTCAGCGCGGTTTCACCCTTGGGGATGCCGACGCCGATCAGGTCGCTGGAGATGGTGAAGGGCGGCACTTCGTACTTGTCCTTGTCCGGCACGTTGGCCAGCAGGCCGATCAGCTTGGGACCGTCCTGGGTGATGGCCTGGACCTGGCCGTTGCGCAGGGCGGTGAAGGCGAAGGGCGTGTCGTCATAGGCGACCACCTTGGCGCCGGGGAATTTCTCCCGCAGCACGCCTTCGTTGACCGTGCCCTTGTCGACGCCCACGCGCCATCTGTTCAGGTCGTCGGTGTTCTTCAGGGTGCCTTTCTTGACGATGAACTGCTGCCCCGAGGAGAAGTACGGGATGCTGAAGTTGACCTGCTCGGCGCGCTCCGGGGTGATGGTGAAGTTGGCCAGCACCAGGTCGACCTTGTTGGCCACCAGCAGCGGCACGCGGTTGGCCGGGTTGGTGGGTTGCAGCTGCAGCTTGACCCCGAGCTTGTCGGCGATGGCGCGGGCGTAGTCCACGTCCAGGCCGGCGAGCTGCTGGGTCTTCCCGTCGACGAAGCCGAACGGCGGGTTGCTGTCGAAGGCCGCGACACGCAGGACGCCGGCCTTGCGGATATCGTCGAGGCGGTCGGCCTGGGCAAGGCCGGAGAGGGTGGAAAGGGCGAGTGCGAGGGCGGTGAGGGCAGTCAGCTTCTTCATGAATATCCAGCTCCTTCGGCGGGCCCTGGCGCGCATGGCCGGGCTCCGCTCATCTGTCGGGGGGGCGATCGCTTCCGGGTGGGAAGCGTCGCCGTTCGCCGGTGGGGGTTGCCCGCTGGCGAGGCGATTCTGGCAGGGGGCTGGAGCAGACAAAAAAGAATTAATTTGTCTTTTTAAATTCGATACAGGAATAAGCGGAGCCGCCGTGGCTTGTGCTGGATGTGGCGTGCTAGAGCGGTTCCTGGCGCCGCGTCAGGGGGCGGGACGCTGCGGTTGAAGCGAATGGCCGAAGTTGGCGCCCATGCGCATGCCGGTCGCGGCAGGGGTGGCGAGGCCCAGCTGGTTGGCCGGGCGGCGCTCGATCGGCACCTGCATCGCGGCCCGGTTGCGCCGGGCCGCCTCGGCGCCTTGCGGGTTGGCCAGGCGCTGGGTGAGGCAGTCATAGGACAGGGCCTTGTAACCGTTCACCTCGGCGCTGATGCAACTGCCTTGCGCGGTGCCCTCATCGGCGATGGCCAGGAGGGGCGCGAGGGCGAGAGCGAGGCCGGCGAGGGTGATGCGAGCGGACATGATTGCCTCCATGTGCTGGATCATTGCCGGGAAATCTACGGTAAAAGCACCGTCATCGCTGCGAAGTCTTTTTTGCAACGCCCGTCACACAATCGACATGATCAGACCTCAGGATGGCCTTCCTGAGTCAAGCCAGCGATACATCGACACGCAGTACGGGTCGGAATCCGCCTATGTCAATGGAAGCCGTGGCGAGGGACTGCCTCGCGCCAGCGGTGCTGATCGTTCTCCTCATCGCAGCCTGCTGCCTGGCCGCTTGGCCATGCACGGCGCAAGCGGGCGAGGGGCGGGCCGAAGAGGGTCCGCTGGAGTTCCAGTTGCCGGCGCAGGACCTTTCCAAGGCACTGGAGCGCTTCAGCGAAACCAGCGGCATGGCCATCCTGGTGGACCGCGAACTCACTCGCGGGCGGCGCTCGGCTTCGGTCATCGGCCGGCTGGCCCCACGCGAGGCGCTGGCGAGGCTGCTGACGGGCACCGGGCTCATGGCCCAGCACAGCGAGGGCCGTGCGTTCACCGTGCTGCCGGCAAGGGTTTCGAACGCGCCTGCGGGGCGCAACCACGGCGCCACGACGCGCTGGGAACAGGGCAGCTTCGCGGCGGCCCTGCAAGGTGCATTGGGCAAGGCCTTGTGCCGTTCCCCACTGACCCGGCCCGGCGCTTATCGCGCCGCGCTGCAGCTGTGGATCGGCCCGGTTGGCATGGTGGAACACAGCCGCCTGCTGGGGCCGACCGGTGATCTGCAGCGCGATGCGGCGCTGGTGGAAAGCCTGCGGGGCCTGACGATCGACAGGGCGCCACCGTCCTCCCTGCCCCAGCCGGTCACCGTGCTGGTGGTGCCGGAGGCGGCCGCCAGCATGGAATGCAACAAGTGGGAAGGAGCTGCGGGGGCATGAATGACAAGGAGCGTGGCACCATGCTCAGGCTGTTTCTGGCCTCCTACGAGGAGTTCCGGACACGCCTGAGGCGGCGCCTGGGGTCCGATGACCTGGCCAACGATGTGCTCCACGAAACCTACCTGCGCCTGGATCGCATGGACGAGCCGGAGGATGTGCAGAAGCCCGGCGCCTACCTCTATCGCATGGCCCTCAACGTCGCCGCCGACCGCCGTGCCCAGGACGCGCGCCTGCTCACCGGCGAGGAGGTCGAGGAGCTCTTGCACCTGGGCGAAGAGCACCTCGACCCGGCGGTGATCGTCGGCGGGCAGATCGAGATCCGCGCGCTGGTCACCGCGCTGGCGGAGCTGACGCCCCGGCGCCGGCAGATCCTCATCGCTGCGCGCATGGAAGAGGTGCCGCACCTGGAGATTTCCCGGCGCTTCGGCATCTCCACGCGCATGGTGGAGAAGGAGCTGAAGGCCGCGCTGGGCCATTGCGCCGCCCGCCTGGAAAGAAAAGTGGTGCAACGGTTCGGTCCCGGCGCCGGAAAACAGTCATAGGGTCGAGGGGCGGCACGAGCGCCCCGCCGATCACTCCCGAGAACAGCTGCGCTTGAACGACGACGCCATGACAGGACCCGATTCCGGCACCGCCGGGCAGACCCGGCTGGAGGACGAAGCCCGGGCCTGGTTGCTCCGCCTCACCTCCGGCCATGCCACCACCCGTGACGCCGAAGCCTTCCGCCTGTGGTGCGCGCAAAGCGAGCAGCACTCCGCGGCCTTCACCCGTGCCCGGCAGCTGTGGCAGGCCCTGGCGCCCGCCGCCGTGGCGCTGCAGCAACCGGCTGCCCCGGCGGCCAGCCTGCCGTCCCGGCGCTTCGGCCGGCGCGCGTTTCTCGGTGGCGCCATCGCGGCCTCCCTTGCCGTGGTGCTGGTACGGCCCACGTTGCCGGGGGCGCTGTCCGGCCTGGGCGCCGACTACAGCACCGAGGTGGGTGAGCAGCGCCGCGTGGATTTCGCCGAGGGGCTGACCCTGGAGCTCAACACCCGTACCCGCATCAACCGGCGCCCGCTGGGCGGCGGTGTGGCGGGCATCGAGCTGCTCGAAGGCGAGGTGGAGGTGCTGGCCAGGGTGCCGATCCGCGTGGTGGCCGGAGCCGGCACCCTGGATGCCGCCGGTGCACGCTTCAACGTGCGTGCAGTGGGCGATGCCATCTGCGTCACCTGCCTGGAAGGCAGCCTCGCCGTGGAGGTGCGCGGGCGCAGCCTGCTGCTGCCGCCCGGCCGCCAGCTGACCTATGACGAAGGCGGCCGCAGCGAACCGATCGCCTTCGACCCGGCGATGGTCATGGCCTGGCGCCAACAACTGCTGGTGTTCGACGACGCGCCCCTGGCCACGGTGATCGACGAGATCAACCGCTACCGCCCGGGGATGATCCTGCTGGTCAACGACGAACTCGGCCGGCGCAAGGTCCAGGCCCGCTTCCGCCTCGACCAGTTGGCCGAGGTCGCCTCCCTGATCCGCGACGCCTACGGCGCCACGGTCACCGAGTTGCCGGGCGGGGTGGTGCTGGTCAGTTGATCGGTGCTGCACGCCTGCGGCTTTCGTATTTCGTAGGATGGCGTAGAGCGAAGCGAAACCCATCATCCCCATAACGCAACGGCCCGGATAAACCGGGCCGTTGGCGTTTCAGGTGGCTTCATCCTCCGCAGGTGACGGCTTGCGGGGCTCGCGCAGGTGGTCGAAATAGAACAGCGCCAGGCCAAAAGCGATGATGAGACCGATGATGACCAGGCCGATATGAGCGTTCTGCATCGCGGATTCCATTTCCAGGAAAGCATGGGCTCAGGGCCGGCGGGGATTGTCGGCCAGGGGGAACAGGGACGCCATCGGCGTTGCGGCAAAAGCCTGTAGGGAAGAGCGGAGCCAGGGCGGGGCCGCCAGGACGGCAACCCCGCGTGCGGGTCAGACGAAGCCCTGTTCGCCAAAACCACGCGGCAGGCGCTGGCGGCCGGGCAGGGCGGTGAGGTGCTGCTCCCAGCTGCTGCGCCAATCGATGGCGACGTTCTCGGCCTTGGCCTTGCGGGCGGCGCGTCGTGCGGCGTTGCGCGCAGTGCGGCGGGCTTCCTTGAAGACTTCGGTGTTGCGGCAGGTGCGGCACTTGACGCGTGCCAGTTCAGTGGTGGAAACCAGGTTGTTGCCGTGACGACCGCAGGCCAGGTGCCCGGCGACCTTGTAGTGAGTGACCATCGGTGGGTCTCCTTTGTACGGCCGCACCGCACCCGATGCCTCGGTCACGGTTGGCACGAAAATGGGGACTACCCGGTTTTCGACTGCGAGGCGGCGTTCCGGTTCGGTTTATCGAAGCGGCACCTGAACGCCCGCATTTTGCGGTGGTGAGGGTCGCCGAAGAACGCTAGATTTCCCGCTCCCACAACGGAGCACATGGCATGGATAACCCGTTTCAACCCCCGACGAGCGACTCACTGACGGAGAAGACCAGCACCAGACCGAGCATCACCTCCACCGTGCTGCGCGTGGCGATCCTGGCGTTCTGCTCGGCCCAGTTCCTGGCGCTGCTGTGGAACCGCGGGGCAATCTGGGAGGCCATGAGGGCCGGGGAAGTCTCCGTACTCGCCGGTGCTGCGAGTTTCCTCTTCGCGTTGGCGCTGATGCTTGCCGGGGTGTTGCTGTTCTTCTCCCGCCAATCGGCTTTGTGGCTGCTGCTGGCCTACCTGCCGTACCAGCTCCACTGGCTGGTAACCGCCCAGGAGCGCGGCACGCTGTTGCTTTGCCTCCTTTCGCTGGGCTGCCTCACCGGCTGCCTGGTCTACTGCTGGCGGCTCAAGCGGGCGGTGCGACTCACTCGGTCTTGAACCTGATCCGGTTCACCCGGTACTCGATCATGCTGGAGTGGGCCAGCATGGACTTCAGCCATTCATCCGCCACTTCCTTGCGGGTGAATGCCCCCATCGAGGCGACGCGCTTCCAGTGCTTCTCCTCGCGCAGGCGCGACTCCAGCACGTAGACGGATTCGATGCCCGGGTCCTGGTACCAGGCGGGCGGGGTATCCCTGCGCTGTTCCAGTTCGCGCAACTGCTTGAGCAACGACTTGGCCTTGGCCTCCCACTCCCGCGCCTTGTGCTCGGCCCGGGCCTGCGCCTCGAGGGCCTGGTCGCGCTGTGATCGCAGTGCGCCGGTGCTTTCGAGGGCCTGCTGGGCAGCGCCATCGATAGCCTCGTCCAAAGCGCGGCGGATTTCCGCCTGGCGCTGCCGATACGCCCGCTGACGTTCGGCATTGCTCATCGCGTTACCGCTCGCTGGTCGGCCGCGCTTGCGAGGAGAAGGTGGTTCCTGCTGGTTCATGGGACGTTCCTGACGAGTTCGCATCATTCTAATAACGTAACGAGAATATGGAAATGTCAGCTATGAACGCTCGAATCAGCCAAGGAGAAATTTGGGGGGTTGCTTCAAGCCTATAACATTGATCATGTTTGCCCAGTGGCTAAGGGCCACCAATCTTCCACTCTGTATGCAGCGGCGTGCACTTGGACATTGGCTCGGATTGGGTGCTTGTCCGATCCACTCGTCAGCCCGTTGTAGTCGTCTGAGGCTTTACTCGTTGTAAGTGCCATATCACCTGATCTGATAGTCATGTTCAAAGCCGTGCCTAAACTCGGGAGCGGAAGTCGGCTACTGGCAATTGGGTCATCAGCCTGTAAAAAAGTTGACGCAAACTTGTTAAGTCACTGATAAGCGACTAGAAATAGGCACGCAATATTGTCCCTTCAGCCGGTAGGACTTTTTCAAGGCGCCTAAGGACGGGGAACTACTTATCTAGGCGGGGAAATTCACTGCTTTGGGACTTCAGAAGGATTCTGGGGGAATGAAGGTACTTAGCGTTTTTGGTACACGCCCCGAAGCCATCAAGATGGCTCCGGTGGTCAAGCGTCTGGAGTCGGAATCCCTGATCGACAGTCGCGTGTGCGTTTCAGCTCAGCAACGCCAGATGTTGGACCAGGTGCTGGAAGTCTTCGACATCGTTCCCGACCACGATCTCGACATCATGCGCCCCGGGCAGAGCCTGACCGACATCACAACCCGTGTCATGCAAGGCATGGAAAGCATTCTGGAAAGCGAGAAGCCTGACCTTGTTTTGGTGCACGGTGATACCTCGACCACTTTCGCTGCCAGCCTTGCCGCTTACTACCGGCGCATCCCTGTAGGGCACGTTGAGGCGGGTTTGCGTACGGGGAACATCTATTCCCCATGGCCCGAAGAAATCAACCGGCGCCTGACCGGTGCGATCGCTGCCCATCACTTTGCTCCCACAGAAGCAGCTAGGACCAATCTGCTACGGGAAGGCATTGCCGACTCGGCCGTCTGCGTGACTGGGAACACAGTGGTCGACGCCTTGCTCGCCGTCGTCCAGCGCATCGAAAGCGACAATGCACTGACACAGCGCTTCGAGCAGGAGTTCGACTTTCTCGATCCCCATCGCCGGATGATTCTGGTAACCGGCCATCGGCGAGAGAGCTTCGGCCAGGGCTTCGAGAACATCTGTCTCGCCCTGCGTGAACTGGCTGCTCGTGAGGATGTGGAGATCGTTTATCCCGTGCATCTCAATCCGAACGTCCAGGAGCCTGTCCGCCGCATTCTTGGTGACTGCCCGCAGGTGCACCTGGTCGAGCCGCTCGACTACCTGCCATTTGTCTACCTCATGAAGCGTTGCCACCTGATCCTCACCGATTCAGGCGGCATCCAGGAGGAGGCACCGTCGCTGGGCAAGCCCGTGCTGCTGATGCGCGACACAACCGAACGCCCGGAAGGAATGCAGGTCGGGGCCGTGCGATTGGTCGGTACGGACTGCGGAAAGATCGTCTCGGAGACGATACGGCTACTCACCAGCCAGGTTGAGTACGAAATGATGGCCAGGGCCGGCAATCCCTATGGGGATGGCATGGCCGCGCAGAGAATCGTGCAGAGAATACTCGGATGATCCAATTCAAGCGTGTTTCGATGATCGGGCTGGGCTACATCGGTCTGCCGACTGCCGCCTTGATCGCCAGCCGCGGCTGCGAAGTCCTGGGCGTCGATGTCAATCCATCCGTTGTAGCGACGCTCAACTCGGGCAGGATCCACATCGTCGAGGCAGAGCTCGATGTGCTGCTGTCCGGCGCTATAGCCTCCGGGCGATTTCGTGCCTCGCTGCAGCCTGAAGCGGCGGATGTCTTCATGGTCGCGGTACCTACGCCGTTCAAGGATGACCATCAGGCTGACCTCAGTTGCATCAGGGCAGCGGCTGCCAACATTGCCCCCGTGCTCAAGAAGGGCGACCTGGTGATACTCGAGTCCACCTCGCCGGTGGGCACCACCGAGAAGTTGGAGCAGTGGCTGCATGCGGCTCGTCCCGACCTCAGTTTCCCGAGCCAGGCTGGCGAGGACTCCGATATCCGCCTGGCATATTGTCCCGAGCGTGTGCTCCCGGGGCGGATCATCCACGAGCTGGTGAGCAATGATCGCATCATCGGTGGCCTGACCCCCAGGTGTGCTGAGTGTGCCGCGGCCTTCTATCAGGTATTCGTCGAAGGCCAGTGCCTGACCACCAGCGCTCGTACCGCCGAGATGGTCAAACTGACCGAGAACGCCTTCCGTGACGTCAACATCGCTTTCGCCAATGAGCTCTCGCTGATCTGCGACCGGCAAGGCATCGATGTGTGGGAGCTGATAGAACTCGCCAATTGTCACCCCCGCGTCAATATCCTGCAGCCTGGGCCGGGGGTCGGTGGCCACTGCATAGCGGTCGACCCCTGGTTCATCGTCGAGCAAACCCCTGATCTGGCGCGTTTGATCCACACCGCGCGCCTGGTCAACGATGGCAAGCCGCGTTGGGTGATCGAGCGGGTCAAGGACGCCGTCAAGGGGTTGCGCAATCCCAAGGTCGCGTGCCTGGGGCTCTCCTTCAAGCCGGACATCGACGACCTCCGTGAAAGCCCGTCACTGGAGATCGCGGCCCATCTGGCTCATGAGATAGATGGCCTCATCTATGCGGTGGAACCTCACGTCGACACATTGCCGCCGGCCCTGGCCAAGTATCGCAACGTTGAGTTCATGCAGGCCGAAGAGGCCATCGCCGATGCCGACATCGTCCTGCTGCTGGTCAACCACAAGATGTTCCTGACCATCGACCGTTCGTTGCTGGAAGACAAGGTCGTGATCGATACCCGGGGAGCGTGGCGTTGAAGCAACTGCTGTTGAAGCAGGGTGCCGCGCGATTGGAAGATGTCCCCGCCCCCCTGGTGGGAAGCAAGCACGTTCTCGTGCACGTGCAGTATTCCTGCGTGAGCGTCGGCACCGAGGCCGCGAGCGTCGCGTCAGCGGCGGAACCGCTTTACAAGCGGGCCCTGAAGCACCCTGAAAAAATCCGCCGGGCGCTCGACATGGTGCGCGAGCAAGGCCTTGCCCGAACCGTCGAGCGGGTTCGTGGCACCTTGGCGGCTGGCCAGCCTACCGGTTACTCGGCCGCAGGCACGGTAGTCGCGGTGGGTGATCGGGTCGAAGGATTCAAGGTTGGTGATCGGGTCGCTTGCGCCGGCGCAGGTATCGCCAACCACGCAGAGTTCATCAACGTTCCCGTCAATCTGGTGGTGGCGGTTCCAGCGGAACTCCCTTCTCAGCATGCCGCTACGGTGACCCTGGGCGCCATTGCCCTGCAAGGGGTACGCAGGACGGCTCCGACGCTGGGTGAAACCATCATGGTCGTTGGTCTCGGTGTTCTCGGGCAGCTTGCTGTGCAGCTGTTCAAGGCCAATGGTTGCCGAGTCATCGGTGTCGATCCGGACCCGCGACGGCTTGAAGTTGCGCGACGCTGCGGCATGCACCTTGGAATCGATCCGACCCAGGACGATCAGGTTTCCCGGGTGGCCTGGATGACCGACGGATTGGGCGCGGACGCCGTGGTCGTGACTGCGGCATCCGCCAGTAGCGACCTCATAAGCCTGGCCATGCGTGCCTGCCGCAAGAAGGGGCGCGTGGTCCTGGTGGGTGATGTGGGACTGGACCTCAAGCGTGAAGACTTCTATCGCAAGGAGCTGGACTTCCTTATCTCCACTTCCTACGGCCCGGGGCGTTACGACCCGAACTACGAGGAGGAGGGGCAGGACTATCCGCTTGCCTACGTGCGCTGGACCGAGAATCGCAATATGGCGGCTTATCTGGATCTGCTGGAGCAAGGCAAGGTAGACCTGCAGGCGCTTTCGCCCGAGATAGTCGATCTCGCTGAGGCGGAAGCCCTGTACGCGCGCCTGGCCAAGGGCCAGGCGCGTCCGTTGCTCGCTCTGTTGCGCTATCCCGTGGACGCCCCTCCCAAGCGGGTACACAGCTTGATGCTGCGCCAGCCCGCGCGGGCCGACGGCAGAATTCGGGTCGCCGTCATCGGAGCGGGTGGTTTCGCCCAGGGGATGCATCTGCCCAACCTGGTCAGGCTGCGTGAGCGCTATGAAGTCCGCTGGGTCGTCAGCCGCACGGGTAGTACAGCGAAGGCTGTGGCCACTCAATTCGGAGCGAGTTTCGCTGGTATCGACTACCAGGAGGCGCTGGCCGATCCCGATGTCGACCTGGTGCTTATCGCCACGCGTCATCACCTGCATGGAGCGATGGCCAGGGAGGCTCTGGAAGCCGGCAAGCACGTCCTGATCGAAAAGCCGCTGGCCCTGCTCGAGGATGAAGTGGCGGCCATCGAAGCGTTCTATGCCAATGCCGATGCCTGCCCCAGGCCCTTGTTGATGACCGGCTTCAACCGGCGCCACTCGCCAGGCATCGTCCAGCTCAAGGCGATGCTGGGCCAGCGCAGCGCGCCGATGATGATTTCCTACCGCATGAATGCAGGCTACCTGTCTCCGGATCATTGGGTGCACGGGCCGGAGGGCGGAGGCCGCAATATCGGCGAGGCCTGCCATATCTATGATCTATTCGCCTTCCTCACCGACGCCGAACCGGTATCGGTGGAAGCGACCGCCATCGGCGTCAGCGCAGGTGGCATTCGCGCCAACGAGAATTTCACCGCAACCATCCGCTACAGCGATGGTTCGGTGGCGTCCTTGCTGTACACCTCTCTGGGAGCTGCCAGCCATCCCAAGGAGCGAATGGACATCTACACCGACGGCAAGGTGCTGAGCATTGATGACTACCGGACGATATCGGTGTCGGGCGACAGCGCCAGATCCTGGACGTCGCCTGTGCCCCAGAAGGGCCAGTACGAGGAACTCGTGGCACTGGCAGATGCCATCGGTTCGGGCGTGATAGATGAAAGGAACATCAGGAGCCAGTTGGCGACGACCCGCCTGGCCCTGGCGATAGAGAAGCAACTGCAGTCCTGACATCGGGATGGCCAAGGCGATGCCGCTGGCCGTCCCGATGCATCGGCTCATGACGAGAGAGCGTGTTGATGAGGCAAGTCCTGTTGGCCAACGATCGCGTACGTGTCGCACGCATGCCCGCACCTGGCGTAGAGCCCGGCGCCGTACTGGTTAAGGTCCACTATTCGATGATCAGCGTGGGGACCGAGGTTGCCGGTTTGCGCCCCGTCTCCTCAGGCGAGGCTCCCACCGGGCTGGACCAGGCCAGGGAGATCACCAGTCGTGCCGGGCGTTATCTGGCCAAGGCCATCGCTGACCCGCGGCTGGCGGCTTCGCGACTCAAAGGCATCGCCAAGAGCCGAATCGCTCGCCTCATTCCCGATCGCCCGCAACCGCGGCAGCCCGACCACAATCTGGACTCCATTTCCTGGGAGCGCGATGCGGCCACGGAGTTCAGCTATCACGGGGGGCGCCTGACACTGCTGAGCGACGACTCGGACTGGCAATACCAGGCCCATACCGCCAGTTTCCAGGTTCCCGTGGGCTACCAGGTGGCGGTCGAAATACGCGGCACCATCGACAGTGGCAGGTTGGCCATCGGCATCCTCGATGACGCGGGCAGCAAATGGCTGGGGAACCGTACCTTGACGCCAGGCGCGCTGGACGACCGGTTGATCTTCGACCCGCAAGGGGAGGGCGCGGCCAAGCTGGTCATCTCCAATGCCCAGGGCGGCGTGACACGCGCCGATTTCGAGCGCCTCGGCGTGGTGCTGGTAGCTCCCAATCCCGACGGCGATCCCCATAACGAGATGGACGAGACGGGGTGGAACCTCGGTTATTCGGCCGCCGGTGTCGTCATTGCCCTGGGCGCCGGGGTGCAGGGGCTGAAGGTCGGTGACCGAGTGGCCTGCGGCGGTGCCGGCCGCGCCAACCATGCCGATTATGTGCTGGTGCCGCGCAATCTGGTGTGTCGCGTCCCGGATGGCTGTGACTTGCGTTGGGCCGCGTCCACCACCATCGGTACCATCGCCATGCAAGGCGTGCGTCGTGCCCAGCCCGATCTGGGAGAGCGGATCGCCGTCATCGGTCTGGGGCTGCTGGGCCTGCTGACCGTGCAACTGCTGCGAGCGGCAGGCTGCCAGGTGATCGGATTCGATCTCGACGCCAGGCGCGTGGAGCGTGCACGGAAGCTGGGCATGGAGTATGGCAGTGCCAATCCTGCGGAATTCCTCCGTCTGGTGCGTGACATCAGCGAAGGACAGGGCTGTGATCGTACCCTGATCACGGCCGCGACCAAGTCCGATGCGGTGATCAATACGGCCATGGAAGTGACGCGGCGCCGTGGCGTCGTGGTGATCGTTGGCGATATAGGCCTGAACGTGCAGCGTGCGCATTTCTATCGCAAGGAAATCGACCTGCTCATGAGCACCTCCTACGGTCCCGGCCGATACGACACGAACTACGAGGAGAAGGGCCGCGACTATCCATTCGCCTACGTGCGCTGGACGCTCAACCGCAATATGCAGAGCTACATGGAGCTGATCGCAGCCGGGCGCCTGGACGTGGAGTCCCTGGTGGACATCGTGGCCCCTGTGGACGAGGCGCCAACGCTATACAAGATGTTGGCCAGCAGCCCGGAGGCGCCTATTGGCGTGCTGCTCGACTACACATCTGGCCGCTCCGTGGTCGAACCGTCCGAGGCAGAGCGCATCCACCTGCGTGGTGCGCGCACCCCACAGGCGGACAAGATCAACTACCTGCTGGTGGGGGCGGGGGCTTATGGCCAGTCCATGCTGGTGCCCATGCTCGATCGTCAGGACGGGATTTTCCTGCGGGGAGTCGTCAGTCGCGACGCCGTACGTGGCGGCAATTTCGTGCGTGAGCGGCGGCTTGGCGTATTCGCCTCCAACCTGGACTCCGCCATCGATGACCCTGATGTGCACATGCTGGTCATAGCGACCCGCCATTGCGAGCACGCTTTCCAGGCGATGGCCGGGCTCAAGGCCGGCAAGCACGTATTCGTCGAAAAACCGCTCGCTATCACCTGGGAACAGCTCGATGCATTGGTGGAGTGCCACGATTCCCTGGCGAACCCACCGTTGCTGATGGTGGGCTTCAACCGTCGCTTCTCCCCAGCCATCCAGGCGCTGCGCGAGGTCCTCTCCAACCGCACAGCGCCGCTGGCGATCAACTACCGGCTCAACGGTGGCTACATCCCGCTGGACCACTGGATCCAGACCGAGCAGGGCGGCGGACGCAACATCGGCGAAGCCTGCCACATGTACGACGTGTTCCGTTGCCTGGCTGGGGCGGCCGTCATATCCGTTTCCGCCACGGGCATCAATCCGGGCGCACGGCCTTACCTCGTTACCGACAATTTTTCCGCTACGGTCGGTTATGCCGACGGCAGTATCGGCAACCTGTTCTACACCGCCCTCGGCCCCAAGCAGGGGCTGCCGAAAGAGCGCATCGAAGTGTTCTGCGACGGCGAAGCCTATGTCGTCGACGACTTCAAGCAGCTGATCAAGGCCAGCACCGGGGAGGTGCTCTGGTCAGCTACCGAGGCTGACAAGGGGCAGGCCACGCAGATGAAGATGCTGGCCGAAGCACTGGCCAGCGGGGGCGCGGCTCCGATCTCTTTCGACGAAATCATCGAGACCACGGCGGTGGCGCTGCGGGTCGAGGAGCTGCTCATGGGAACCGGAGCCCTTGAGGTGGACGACTGAGCGATATGCTTGCCGACAAGCACGACAACAATTTCGACCTGATCCGCCTGCTGGCTGCTCTGCAGGTGGCGTTTTCGCACACCTTCTGGTGGCTGCAGGTGCCGCTACCACGCGAAGTCGACCTGCTGTTGAAGTGCTTCCCCGGGGTTCCCGTATTCTTCGTGGTCAGCGGGTTCCTGATCACACGCTCTTATGTCAGCCGCCAGCGTGGCCTCTGGGCGTACCTGGGCAGCAGGGCCTTGCGCATTTATCCGGCGCTGTGGCTGCAGTACCTGCTGGTCATCGTGCTGCTGGCCTGTACCGGCGGGTTCGCCGTGTCGATGCTGCTGGAGCCGATGTTCTGGAAGTGGTTGTTGTCGGCGATGCTCATCGGCTCCAACTTCTACGGCAACCTGGTCGCCAACTGGGGGCCTTTCACCTGGACGGGCCTGTACCAGAGCTATCCCGCCGATGTGCTGTGGACTATCCCGGTCGAGCTGGGGTTCTACCTGCTGGTGCCGCTGGTGCTCTCCAGAACCCTGGCACGTCTGAAGCTGACGCCCTGGCTGATCCTCCTGTGTTTCGGCGGTTCGCTGGCCTACGCCATGCACGTAGGCCCCATGCTGCTCAACGAGCCGACCACGAGCTCCACCGGTTTGATCCACTCCAGTCCGCTCCCTTACTTCTGGCTGTTTCTCACCGGGGCGACGGTGGCCATCTATTGGCAACGTCTGAAGGTCATTTTCGTCGGGCGAGCGGCCTGGTGGCTGCTGGCATGGGGGGTGATCACCGGCCTTTATTTCCTGAAAACCGGCTCAACGGCCGTGAGGTACCGCATACCTGACCTGGATATCGCCCTGCGCGCCTTGCTGCTGGCGGGTGTAGTGCTCTCGCTCGCCCACTCCTGGCCGCAGCTGTCAGGCTGGATGCGCGGCCGCGACCTGTCCTACGGGCTCTATCTGTTCCACATGCCATTACCGCTAGGGCTCTACTACGCCGGCATGACCGGGCAGGCCTGGCTGGCCTGGGCATCGCTGCTGGTGGCCTTCGTGCTGGCCGCACTGTCCTGGACTCTGGTCGAGGCGCCGGCCTTGAGGCTGCGTCCGCACTTGAGCCAGGCGCACCTCGGCTGGCAGCTGCCGCGTATCTCCGTCGCCGATCTGCGCCTGTGGCGCCCCCGGTTGCTGGGCGTTGCCGCCCTGATGGTTGCCAGCCTGACCGCACTCGCAGTATCGCGCTCGACACTGCTGGACCTGCATGGACCGTCTGCGCTCGAACATTTCTTCGGCCATGACAGTGGCCTGCGCGTGCAGCCTTATCAGAACCCCGATCTGGTACTGCATCGCGGCGATCTGCAGATCAGCAGCGACATGGGCCCGGCGGGGCTGGGCCTGGTGGTCGAGCCCCGCCAGCAAGGGACGCGCAAGCTGGAGCTGATAGGGCGTCAGTTGGGGGCTCAGCCCGTGAGCGGACGCCTGACCATCGACGGCCAGCCGAGCACCTACTTCCGCATGCCTGATGGCCCCTTGTCCCTCACGGTGGCCCCCGGCGCCCAGGTCGAGCTGCTGATCTATGCCGATGTGCCTTATGCCTATGTGATCGAAAAGACCAGCCTGACGGCCTGCTCGGACTGCGTCGTCGATGGGCAGCAGACGAGTGGACTGGCGGCAGCCTGGCATTTCTTCGGCGAGGACAGCGGCCTGGCCGTGCAGCCTTATCGGACCCCCACTCTCGCTCTGGCACGCGGAAATCTGAGAATCAGCAGCGAAACTCCCCCGGCGGGCCTGGGGTTGGTGGTCGAAGCCAGCCAGCCAGGAGTTCGCAGGCTGGAGCTTCTAGGGCGCCAGTTGGGGGATCAGGCAGTCAGCGGGCGCCTGACCATGGACGATCAGCCCAGCACTTACTTCCGCATGCCCGATGGCCCCTTGTCCGTCACCGTTGCGCCAGGCACACGGCTAGAACTGTTGATCTACGCCGACCAGCAGTTCGCCTACCAGCTGGAAGCGTTCAGCCTGGCGGCTTGCGCGGATTGCACCACCGATGCGCAGATGATGACGCGGATCAGGCAGGAGATTCCGGCTCTGAATCTGGCTCCGGAAATGGCGCGGCAGGCGGATGGGTTGGGCGGCGCCACACAGTTGATGCACTGGCTGTCGCCGCGGCTGGTGATCGAAAGTGAGGAGGCCCTGCATGCGGTAATGAGCGGATTGCCGCTCGGGCAGATTCTGACCGAGTCGTTCGAGGCCAAGCGCAATGGCGCCTCCTGCGGCGGCTTCGCTGTGTTCCAGGCGCGGCTGTTGAAGATGTTCGGCTATGAAGCCTTCACCATGGACTTCGGCATACCAGGCACCTTCACCCATGTCACTACGGTAGTAGCCGTCGGCCCCGCCGATGCCAAGCGCTTCTACATCTTCGACCCCACCTTCAATGCCGGGCTTGTAAAGGTTGCAGACAACATGCAACTCGATCTGGACGAAGCGCTGGCGCTGCCGGCTTCCGACGTGCGCTTGCACTCCGCCGAAGAGGCGGTGCGTGATCTGCTGTTGCCGCTGGACTCCTCAGTGGCAGACGTGGTCCAGGCGGGCGGTAGCTGCAGCGTCGAAGGCAGCCGTCAACTGTGCCGTAACGTCAATCAGGTGAACCTGATGCTCGATCCCGTGCGTGCCCGGCTCCGCAAGGCGGGCATCGAGGGCCCGGATATCTGGCTGGGCCTGCTGAAAAAAGGCGTGATCTCGATCACCGGCGCCGAACCCGCTACCCGCGAAGCGCTGATCAAGGTTCTCACCACCCATAACGTCGCGTACTCGGAGAGAGTCTAGCCGTGCGCCATCTGTCGATTCTTCAGCTCCCGCTGCGTGTAGCTCGCTTCCTCCGACGCCGTGCCGCAGGCGCCTGGCACTCAATGCGCGTGGCACGCATCGAACGTGTGCAGCAGTTCGGCTGGAGCCCCGTTGCGGCTCGTACTTTCATGGCCCGAGAGCAAGGTTTTCATCTGGCCAGCGACGACTCCGACTGGGGCTACCAGCTGCGCTCGCTGCCGATCGCGGCGCGTCCCGGGCAGATGGCGGTACTGTCGGTTTCCGGTGAACTGGCCAGCGGCGCCATGGCCATTGGTTGCCTGAATGCCGACGAGTCCAGCTGGCTTGGCAACTATCCGCTGCCCAGAAGCCGTTTCTCCGAGCGTTTCGTCATCGATCCGGGGACCTCCGAGAGACTGACGCTGGTGTTCAGCAACGCGCTGGGTGGCCCTTCGTCGCTGGACGTGACCGACCTGGTGGTCGAGTGGATGCCCGCCGACCTGGCCCGCATGCTCGGCGATTCGGAGTCGTCCATCGTCGCCGAGATCGAGCGGCATATCGCCGAGGCCTCGCCTTATCCGCTCGCCATCGGCAGCGTGCCCAGCCCCGAAAACAAAATCCCCGGCACCGGCGTTTACCTGCGTACCGACTACTGGGTGAAGATCGCCGCCGGCGGTAGCTACGGGCACACCTGCTACGTGGCGCAGGAACTGGCCGCGCGCACCGAAAGGCTGGTGTGTTTCATGGCCAACCGTTTCGATCTGCTCGATGCAATGGGGATCGAGCAGGTAATCATGGATTCGCCGTCGTCGACCTGTAATGAGATCGACGTGCTGAAGGCCTCGCGCTTCTACTATCGGTGGCTGCGCGACCGCCTGGTCGAACTGAAGCCGGCCTATATCTACGAGCGGGCCATCCTGGGCAGCTATGTCGGCGCGCAACTGAGCCGCGAGCTGGGGATTCCCTACATCCTCGAGTACAACGGCTCGGAAATTTCCATGAAACGCAGCTTCGACGAGCGCGGCTATGAACTGGAGGCGGCCTTCGCCGCAGCCGAGCGGGCGGCTTTCGCCCAGGCCACGACCATCGTAGCGATCTCCCGGGTGATCGAGGATGGCCTGATCCAGCAGGGCATTGCGCCAGAGAAGATCCTGTTCAACCCCAATGGCTGCTCGCCCGAGCACTATGCGCCGATCGATACGCAGCAGAAGCGTGCCATGCGCATGGCACTGGGGTGGGAGGCCGACAATAGCGTGATCGGTTTCGTTGGCACCTTTGGCGGTTGGCACGGCATCGATGTACTCGCTGAAGCACTGCCGCGCTTGTGCGAACGCGACCCGAACCTGCGCTTTCTCCTCATCGGCGATGGTAATTTCCGGCATCTCGTGGACGACGCCGTCAAGCGTCACAAGCTGCAGGATCGGGTTCACTTGCCCGGAACGGTTCCCCAGACCGAGGCTGCGAACCTGCTGGCGTGCGCCGATATCCTGGTTTCGCCGCACAACCGGCACATGGTCGATAGCAAGTTCTTCGGCTCGCCGACCAAACTGTTCGAGTACATGGCGCTTGGCGGTGCCATCGTGGCCAGCCGCCTGGAGCAGATCGGCGATGTGCTCACGCCATCGCTCACCACCGAGGACCTGGCACAGGTACATCCCGAACAGATCGATGGCCAGCGCGCGGTGCTGTGCAGGCCTGGCGATACGGACGACTTCGTCGATGCCGTTGCGGGGCTGGCCGCGCGAGCCGACCTGTGGGCTGCGCTCGGCGCCAATGCGCGCCAGGCTTTGCTGGACAACTTCACCTGGGAGCAGCACGTGCACAAGATCATCCGACACGTGGTGCAGCGCTCGGCTGCAATCAAGGGCCAGTCATGATCAGCCGCGGCATTCGTTTTCTGCGCCGGTCGATCGGCGCTGGCCTGCGCAGGGTCGCGGCGCCCCACCGCGAGCGGCTGAAGTCCTGGCTGCATGGTCTGGAGACTCGCCAGGAGCGCTATTGGGAGTGGCGCCAGTACCTGCTCGCACGCCAGCCGCCCGATGGCGAAATGACCGCGATATTGCGTCGCAACGGCTGGCCCGGCTTCTACGCCTATCTGATCCGTCAGCGGCGAGGAGACTTCGGCCGGCGCAACTTCCTGCCATCCGACCGCGATGAGGTGGTCCGCCAGTTGCGGGCGGTACCCGGCGAAGCGGAGCGCATCATCGAGAAGGCCGACCGATTGGTAAGCGGCGAATTCGATCTGCTTGGCAGCGGCCCGGTGGATATGCGCCGCGGCAAGCGTGGTGCCGGGCACCGTATCGACTGGAACCGTGACCCGATATCCGGCGAGCGTTATGCCTCGGTGTTCAGCCAATGGCGCTGGTCGCCATTTGCCATGCGCCGTGGTAACGCCGATGTGAAGGGCCCCTGGGAACTGACGCGCTGCCAGCACTTCCCAGCGCTGGGGCAGGCCTACTGGCTGACCGGCGACGAGAAGTACGCGCGTTGCTATGCCCGTACCATTGCAGACTTCATCGCTCATACCCGGCCAGGTATCGGCGTGCACTGGGCCTGCCCGATGGACGTGGCGTTGCGCCTGGTCAGTTGGCAGGCAGGGCTGTCGTTCTTCCAGGGCTCCGGCGAACTCGACAGGCGTTGGTGGCGTCGCTTCCTCAAGAGCCTGGTGCAACACGGGCGGCACATCACCGCCAACCTGGAGTTCGGCACCCTGGACGGGCGCATCATCGTTTCCAACCATGGTCTGGCGAACCTGTTCGGCCTGTACTGGCTGGCCATGAACTTCCCAGGGCTGGATGCCGGTTGTGTGTGGAGAGGGATAGCCGAATCCGGACTGGAACAACAGGTGCGCCTGCAATTGCTGGATGACGGAGGCGGCTTCGAGTCCAGCGTTCCGTACCACCGCCTGGTGACGGAGATGTTCCTCTCCGCCTATGCGCTGTCACTGCATCACAAGCAACCGTTTTCGGCCGAGTACCGTGATCGGTTGGTGAAGGCACTCCAGTTCGTTCGTGCCTTGCGCCAGGATGGCGGGCGCTTGCCGCAGATCGGTGATGCCGATAACGGACGCGCGCATATTTTCGCAGCCTACGACCGCTGGGAGATCGAGCAGGAGCACATGGATCACTTGCTGGCAGCAGGAGCTGCAGTCCTGGGTTGCGAGGCTCTGGGCGGTTCAGTGGATACCTCCGGTCGAGTCGAAGCCTTGTTCTGGCGCGACCCATGGGACCCGGCCCCAACCTGCACGGAACTGCCCCCACCTCTACCTGCGATGTTGTTCGAGCGTGCCGGCGTCGCCGTACTTCGACAGGGGGAGAATTACGTAGCGATGAGTAATTCGGTTTGTGGCACCTTTGGTATCGGCAACCACAAGCACAACGATCAGTTGGCTATCGAGTGGGCCATTGGCGCCCAGCCGCTCTTCGTGGATGCAGGCAGCTACACCTACACACAGGATCCCGATGCACGTAATGAATTCCGTTCCACCGCAACCCATAACACTGTCCAGGTGGATGGCGAGGAGCAGCACGGAATGGACCCCAAGGCCTTGTTCCGACTGGTACAGCAGGGCGACCCGGAGTGGGAGTTCCCGGTCTGCATGGACCACTGTGTAGGTGTAATCGGACGCAACTCGTCTTATCAGCGCCTGGCACCTGAACTGCTGCACGAGCGTCGCCTCTGCTTGAGCAGTGATGGTGCGCTGGTTGTCGAGGATCGAATTGGCCGCAGGCCCGGTCACACCTTGCGATGGCACTTTTTGCTCCACCCCAGCGTCAAGGTCACGGTGCAAGCGAATCGGGCCCGTCTCCATTTCGCGGGAGGTGAGGCGATGTTCGAGGCGCCCTCGACGCTGCACTGGTCAATCGAAGAGGCCTGGTATTCAAGTGGCTACGGCGTGCGTATACGCACCGCGGCCATCGTGGCGGAGTCGACTACCTTGACCGGTGCGACATTCGTTGGTGCG
The DNA here is from genome assembly GCF_003234055.1 of Pseudomonas sp. 57B-090624. Taxonomy (NCBI): domain Bacteria; kingdom Pseudomonadati; phylum Pseudomonadota; class Gammaproteobacteria; order Pseudomonadales; family Pseudomonadaceae; genus Pseudomonas; species Pseudomonas sp. 57B-090624. The sequence goes on along the minus strand of NZ_QKRU01000028.1, from coordinate 24,101 downwards.
CCCCTGAATGGCCCGTCATACGCGCAAGGATGCGAACGCGCCAATGCCTTATGGAAGGCGGAAACTGAAGGACTGCATGCATGAAGACCATTCCACTCGTCGAAGTGACCGACAAGGCCGAGCGTGACACGGGGCGCAGGAAGCGCACCGGTTTCGTCGAACCGGGAATCGCCGCAGGCGTGTCCTGGCAAGGCGTCTGTGCGAATGGAGAAAAGGGGCTGGGCCATTGGCTGTGCGACCACGGCCCGCTCAACTCGCAGGTACTGTCCTCGGAGTTCCAGCTGGAGAAGGGATGGCTCTATACCTTCGATCTCGAAGTCGAGGTATTGCATGCCGCTCCGCTGGCATTGGTACTGATCAGGTCCCAGGACCAGGGCAGCGCGGGAGCCCCCGAAAACTGGCAACGCCAACGGGCCGTGGAGCAAACGGGCCATCACAGGTTGGCGTTCTCCTACGCTCCCGGCGAGACCGGGCGTTTCCGACTGGCGTTGATCAACTACTTCGGTAGCTACTCCCGAGGCAGCGAGTTCAGGCTGGGCGGGCTCGAGATGTTGAGCGCCCCCTATGTGGCCGATGACAGCATTCTCGACGTCGATACCTACCTGCCTACCTGGGGGCCGCTCAAGCGCTATATCCACCGACGCTGCAAACGTTCACGCCTGTTCAACGCATTCGTGGCCGGGATGGAGATGCGCCTGGGGCGCGAAGAGAGCCTGAGCCTTCCGATGTACCTTGCGCTGTGCCCGACCGGGCAGTGCAACGCGTTGTGCGACTTCTGCTCGGTGACCATCAAACGCACCGGGATCATCAAGAAACAGCTCCCGTTCGACAAGGTCCAGCGTTTCATCGCACCGACCCTGAACACCGCCTACATGTACGGTGTGGAAGGCAATGGTGAGCCGACCATCTACAAGGAATTCAATTCGCTGCTGGTCACGCTGCAGAAGAAGGGCGCCTCCTCCTACCTGATCACCAATGGGGCATTGATCGAGCCTGAGCAGATCCCGCATCTGCTCAGCCTTCAATCGATTACCTTCTCGCTCAACGCGGCTACCGCCGAGACGCATCGCGAGGTGATGAAGCTCAAGGAGTTCGACCGCGTCACCCGTACCATCCGCACCATCGTCGACCAGCGAGCCTGGAGCGATACGCCCTGCGTGTTCGTGTCGTTCGTGGTGCATGCGACCAACGTCCACGAACTGCAGGAATTCCTGCAGTTCGCCGAGTACGACCTGCGTGTCAACGTCATCATGATCCGCCCGCTTTCGGAGTTGGGCGCCGACCTCGGTGCGGTGGAGGACCTGCGTGAGATCGTGCCTTATGAATCGCAGGTCAACGATGCCCTGGACGCAGCGCGGGAATACCTGGAGGACGTACCTCGACGCAGGATTCCCTACACCAACAACGACTGCGATATCCGTCTCGATCCATCCACTTTCCGCTCCGTCCGCCCCGACCCGGTGGACCGGGTCATCATGCCGCCCGGCTATGAGGGACGCCTCCTCGCTCCACGCCGCAATGACTGGCACTGCTCCGACGCGGCCATGAGCGTTTCCTGGACGCTGAACCGAGCAGTACTGCGTTGCCCGCGGCAGGGTACCTGGCGCAGCGCAGCGACGCCGGTCGAGCCTGGCAGGAAGCTGCTGTTCAAGGCCCGGGTGATGCAGGATGGCTCCTCCCTTACGCTGTCGGTGCGGGGTGAAGCCGGCGAGGTATTGGCCAGCCTGGTGATCCAGCCGGTCCCGGGCGATCAGGACGTGGAGCTGGCTTTCGAGACCGGAAGTTCATCCCGTGTGTCCCTGGAGTTCAGTTGCACCGAGGCCTGCGTCGCCGACATCGATTTCATCCGGGTCATGCGACCCGGGGCCGGTATCCGCAGCGAGTTCAAGCTACCGTTACCACGACGCTGGCAGATCGACAGCCCCGGCGTGCGAGCGCGCTGGGAAGGCAACCTGCTGGATATCGACGCCCAGGAGAACCTGTCCGGACGCTACCTGATCAAGTCCTATTCCAATCCCTGTGCACCGAACACGCGCCTGGCGCTCCCCATCAAGGTCGAGGTCCTGGCGGGTAGGCTGGTCATCGGCGTATTGAGCGAGGACTTCCAGAAATGGACGCACCAGTTCGTCTTCGAGGCTGGCCACCACGAACAGGAGCTGATCATCGATACGGCGGACAACCACCGCCTGCAGGTGGTGCTGTTCGCGCGCGGTGAGGCAGCCCTGAAGGCGCGCATCGACTGGGGCGACACCCTGGAAGCCGCCCCCGACAGGGAGCGCGAGGGCGTGGAGAGCATCGAGATGGAGGCCATCGCTGGCGAGCCAGAGGCAGCCGCCGTGGTCGCCAAGCCGAAGACTGAGCCTGCGCCGAAGCAAAAGGTGCGTTACTACTGCCAGAAGCCCTGGACAGACATCAACAACTTCACGGTGGATGGACGGATGGACGTCTGCTGCATCACCACTGGGCCAAGCCAGGAACACTACGCCCTGGGCAACATCTTCGAACAGGACTTCCAGCAGATCTGGAACGGCGAGCGTATGCGCGAGTTCCGACGCACGGTGAACTCCGATACGCCCTTGCCGCCCTGCCAGCGTTGTCCCATGGCCTACGGCTACCAGGGTCCATTCTTCGATCGCACACTGGCGGATGCCAGCATCGCCCAGTACGCCATCACTAACCGGCAGGCTGGTCGACACGTTGTGCGGCGCATTGCCGCCCGGCTGGTGGACAGGCTCAGGAAACCCGTGGTGGCGATACTTTTCCGGGGCTTCAAGCGATGATCCTGCGGATCGCCCGCTCGGCCGGTCGCGTGCTGTCGATGATCTGGTCCTACCGCGGAGTGCTGACGTCGATTACCCGCGTGGAGCTGGCCAAGCGCTATTCGGGTTCGGCGCTGGGCAAGGCCTGGCTGCTGATCAACCCCTTGTTGCTGCTGGGCATCTACCTGTTCGTCTACCTGGTGGTGTTCAAGATGCGCTTCCCGGGGTACAGCGAGTTCGACTACACGCTCTACGTGTTCGCCGGCCTGGTGCCCTACATCGGCATGAGCGAAGCGCTCAACAGTGGTGCGGTGTCCCTGCGACAGAACATGCATCTGGTGAAGAACGTGATGCTGCCGGTGGACCTGATCCCCGTTCGCACCGTACTGGTTGCCCTGGCCGGGCAGGTGGTCAGCATCCTGATCGTGGCGTTACTGGTTACAGGTGACGGCAATATCAGTTGGCGCTTTCTGCTCCTGCCTTTGGTCATCGTGCTGCAGGTGCTTTTCTTGCTGGGTTGCGTGTTCGTGCTTTCGGCAGTGGTGGTGGCGTTGCCCGATGTCGCCAACTTCGTGAACCTGTCGTTGCTGCTGCTGATGTTCATATCGCCCATCGGCTTCAAGCCCGAGATGGTGCCGGGCGGCTTCCAGGCGATGATCTACCTCAACCCGGTGTACTACATGACGGAGGCTTTCCGTACCGTCCTTCTGGGGAATCACCCGATCGACCTGGAGGCGCTGGGCTGGTTCGCATTGATCTGCGTGGTGACCTTCGCCCTGGGCTGTGCCTTCTTCAGGCGCTTCAAGAACATGCTGGTGGACTATGAGTGACGTGATCATCCGCGCCGAAGGGCTGTCCAAGCTGTACAAGCTCTACGCCAAGCCTCACTACCGGTTCCTCGACATGCTGGGCCTCTTGCGCCGCGTCGATGCCTACCAGGAACACTGGGCCATCCGTGATGTGAACCTGACCATCCGCAAAGGGGAGAAGGTCGCCTTCATCGGTCGCAATGGTGCCGGCAAGAGCACGCTGTTGCGCCTGATCACGGGGGTGACGCAACCCACCGAGGGCCGTTTCGAGGTCAGCCAGGGCGCACATGCGCTGTTGCAGATCGGCACCGGTTTCCATCCGGATTTCACGGGTCGCGAAAACGCGCTCGCATACCTTGCGCACCTGGCCGTTACAGGCGAGCGCGCCAATCGGAAGGTAGAGGAGATCATCGCCTTCTCCGAGCTCGAGGAGTACATCGACCAGCCGGTCAAGACATACTCGAGCGGCATGATGGCACGCCTCATGTTCGCCACATCCACCGCCATCTCCCCCGAGCTGTTGGTACTCGACGAGATACTGGGAGTGGGCGACGCCTACTTCGCGAACAAGAGTTTCGAGCGTATCCGCGAGATGGCGGAGGAGAGCGGTACGACCGTGCTACTGGTATCGCACGATGTCTATTCGGCCGCCAAACTGTGCAACCGCATGATCTGGATGGACCGTGGCAGTGTGCTGCTCGATGGCCGCAGCGACGAGGTCATCCGCGCCTACGAGCACTCGGTACGTCTGCAGGAAGAGGCTCGCCTGCGCGCCAAGGCCATCTCCACACGCAAGGCGGGCATATGCCTGCTGGAACTCTCGACCGTAGGCCAGGCCCCGCTGCAGGGGCAGCTTCTGGTCCGCGCGGTGCGCCTGTTCGATGGCGAGCGCCTGCTTGGCGAATACCTCATGCGGCACGGTGACCCGGTTTTCGAGCCATCCTCGGGTTTCGACGAGGTCGATGGCGAGGCCGGTCTGCGCATGATGGCTGACGGCGGGGCGGTCAAGCGTTGCCGTCTGGTGCTGGACCTCAGCCGTCAGCAGGTCCTGGGCTCGGCGTTGGCCGTGGAGATCGACTATGTGGCCAGCGCGAACAACAGGCTGCTGTGCGAGCTGTGGCTCAAGGACAAGTGCGAGCTGCGCAGCGAGCTGGATCTGGCTGCAGAGCCGTCTTCGTGGTCGCGGGTACGCAGCGGGTTGCTGCCACCGGAAACCCAGTTGGCCAAGCAGTCCGACGTGCACGGCTCGGGCCGTATCTGGTTGGAGGACATCGAATTGTGTGGCGAGGACGGACAAGCCCGCTTCGTCTTCGACGCCGGTGAGGCGATCAGCGTGCTCTGTAACTACCGGACCGAGCAACGGAGCGGTCCGCTGCCTGTAGAGTTCCTCTTCGCCTTCCACCGTGATGGAGTTACCGATATCGCCCGCCTCAGTGCCGGTAATGTAAGCGTCGCGCCTGGTTACGGGCGACTGCGCTTCGAATGGTCCGGTCTGAAGCTTGGACTGGGCACCTACACCTTCACGGTCTTCGCGGTGCGACCCGGCTATTTCGAAGAGAATGACGGCAAGTTCTACTCCATCAACGATGACGTCTATTTCGCCTTCAATCGCGGTCTCGAGATCACCATCAAGGGCAATGGCGGCAAGCTCGCCGGCGCCAGCACCCTGCTACCGATGTGTGTGACGGTGAGCAGCACCTGCCCGGAGTCAGCCTGATGATTGCACCCAACATCATGGAGCTTTGGCTGTTCGATACCTGCAACTTCCGTTGCGGTTACTGCAGCCTGGTGGATAGCGGCGCGGTCGAGCGAACCGAGCAACTCGCACCGTTCCGCGACACGGCCTACATCGACCGTCTGGTGCGCTTCTTCGCCGACAACCGACCCGCCGGGCGCCCCTGGAAGATCCAGATGACCGGGGGCGAGCCGATGCTGATGCCCAACCTGGATCGTTTCTGCGAGGCGCTGGCCGGGCAGGGCGACAGCGTGGCGATCTACAGCAACGGCTCCGTACCCGTGCGCAAAGCCTTTTCCGACAAGGCCGTCCAGGCGCTGGCGTACATCCAGTTCAGCTTTCATCCGGACTGGCACATCGGCAGCCATTCCATGGACAAGTTCTTCGACAACGCCCGCGAAGCCCGTGAGCTGGGCATTCCCTGCCTGGTCCGCTTCGTCGGTGCACCCGCGGTGCTGCACCTGCTGCCGGTACTCGACGAGAAGTGCCGGGAGGCGGGCGTCGGCTTCCTGCCGACCACCCTGTTCGATCCCCGCTACCCCAAGGCCTACACGGCGGAAGAGCGCGCCTACCTGGCATCCTACATGTCCGGCTACTCCAGCCTCATGCAACTCGATGGCGGCGTACTGGTAGGCGAGGGCCGTACCTGCGTAGCCGCCGACCGGGTCTTTGCCGCACGGCTCAGCCAGGGTGGCGACATCACCCCCTGCATCAGCACCGGCCTACCGGTCCTGGGCAACATCTTCGAGAACCGGCTCGAGGCCATCCCCGGCTCCAAGCCCTGCTACAAGGGCGACAAGATCTGCTCCTGCGACGTGCACTTCCAGCAGGAACTGGTGGACGGCATCAGCGACCGGGAAGATTTCAACGCCATCCTGCAGGGCCAGGTCCGCCACCGCGCCGCAGAGTACCCGCAGTGGCTGGCACACAACGGTATCGTCACCAGCAACGACCATTGGGTCGGGCAGGGCACGCTGGCATACGAGACCCAGGGTCTGCTCATCAAAAAGGTCAAGGCATGAGACTCAGCTTCACCGATGAACTGCAGCGTGATTTCCCGGATGAGTTCCGCATCGCCGACAACGCCGCTCGGCAGGTGATGGCCTGTATCGACGGCAAGGATTACTCGGCCCTGGAAGCGCATTCGCCGGGCCTCAAGGGATTCAACTGGGCCAACTACATCAACCTCAGCTCGATCCGCATGGTCCGCGCTCTGCGCTTGTTGCGGCGGCATGCGAGTCCAGGTGCCAAAGTGCTGGATTTCGGCGCGTACTTCGGCAACTGCGCGCTGATGCTGGCCCAGGCCGGTTACCAGGTTACAGCGCTGGACTCCTATGACAGCTACGGGGCCTGCTTCGATGACAACAAGCGATTGCTGGCGGAGCATGGCGTGACCGTGCGGAACTTCACCGACTTCGAGCCGTCCGGCGATCATGACGCCGTGATGCTGATGGGGGTGATCGAACATGTACCGCATACACCGCGCCTGCTGCTGCGCGACGTGCACCGGGCACTGGTTCCCGAAGGACTGATGGTCCTCGATACGCCTAATCTGGCCTACATCTACAATCGCCAGAAGCTTTCGCGGGGGCAGTCGATCCATCCGCCGATCCAGAGCCAGTTCGCCACCCAGCTGCCTTTCGAAGGGCATCACCGCGAGTACACCGCCAGCGAGATCGAGTGGATGCTGGAGGCGTCCTCCTTCGCCACGCTAGAGTCCGAGGCCTTCAACTACAGCCTCTACGGCCTAACCGAACTCGCCGGCATCGACTTCGAGAACCACCAGGAGATGCAAGCAGACCCGAGCCTGCGCGAGTTGCTGATCTACGCAGCGCGAGCGGTGGTGCCGAAGGTTTCTGCGGCCCGGGCTTCCCATGCCGATTGAGCGGGCCGCCGGTGATCTGGCTGGCGATCTCGCCCAACTGGTCGTTGCATTGGTCACGCCCCAGGGTGACGGCGACAAGGCGCCTGATACGGACATAGGGACGCCTTTCAGCACCATGAGTCAGGCTGACTGGTGCGAGGCTGTCTACCTGTGGAACCGTGACGGCCGCCCTCTCATCGCGGGGCTCGAACAGCGTGCCTGTCCTGCTTGTGGAGCGACCGGGGGGCATCGCCGGATCTTCGAGTCCTATGACGGCTACGCCTACGAGGAGTGCGGGCGCTGCGGCTGCTGGCATGTTCCGCTGGTGGTCGACGCACTGCTTTTCGAGCGATTCTTCGAGCGCTGCCCCAAGGCGGCGGAGGTCGCTCTGCGCTCCTTCAACAAGCGCATGTCCGAGGAGAACCGTAGCGCCGATCTGGCTCGGTTCGATGACTATTTCACACGACTGAGCCCACTGTTCGCACAGCGCCGAGGTGGACGTTACCTGGACATGGGCTGTGGCCTCGGTAACTCGCTGGTAGCGGCCGGCGCGCATGGCTTCGAGGCGTTCGGCGTGGAGTCCTCGCGCGAGTGTCTGCGCCTGTGCCAGGAGGCCGGGCTGGATGTCAGGCACGTCGAGCAGACCCTACCGCCAGGCGGCTTCGACCTGATCAGCTTCTGGGAGTCCCTGGAACACATGGCGGACCCCGCGGCCATGCTCGGTCTGTGCCATCGCCTGCTGGCCGAGAACGGCGTGATCGCCTTCACCGTCCCCAACCTCGACTCACCCCTGCTGCGGGCACAGCGCGGAGACTGCAGCGTGGTGCACGGGGGCTACGACACCCCGGGCCATATCAATCTGTTCGGCGCATCGCATGTCAGCCAGCTGCTGGCACGTTGCGGGCTTGCCCTGCTGCACATCGATGGGCAGTACGGCATGAGTCTTCCCGAGCTGGCGGCCTACATGCTGGGGCGTCACCGAGGCGCGGCAGACCTGCTGGGCGGCCGCAGCGAATCCGAGCCATTGCCATTGGTAACCCGCACGCTGCTTAACGCCATCGGTCCTGCTGTCTCGCTGCTCGAGCGCCTTTCGCTGACAGCCCCCATCCTTTTCGTGGTGGCCTGTCGCCAAAGCGATGCAGCCGGGCTGGCTGAGCAGGCGCGTGCCATGGATCGGCGACGCGATGAGGAACTTCTGGCGCAAGCGACGCCGATGGCACGGTCCAGCGCGACTGAGCAGGTGGCCACGGAGCGGCGCGAAGTGCTGCGGGTACAGGAAGAAGCCGGTAGGGCGAGCGAAGCGCTCCATCAGGAAATCGTCCGGCTGCGGGACGAGGCGCTCAGGCTTGCCGAGCAATACAACGAGGGGGCGACACGGGCGCAGGACGCGGCGAATCGCGTAGCCGAGGAATTGCTTCAGGTAACCGCTCGCGTGGCGAGGGAAGAGTGCAAGGTGACCGAGCTGCGTCAAGAGGTGAATCGAGCAGAAGCAGAGGTGAGCGAGCGCAACGCCTTGCTGGCAGCCCGCGAGGCCGAGGTGGAACAACTGGGCAGCCGCCTCGGGGCCGTGTCCCGCGAGTGCGCCGCGCTGTCGGCTGAGCTGCAGCAGCTCAAATCGACCTGGCTCTACAAGCTATCCCACCTGCTCGACGGGTGGCGGCGCAAGACCCGGGTGCAAGACAACGACATCAACAACGACCGCTGAGAGCCGTTCAATGTGTGGAATTACGGGCGCCTTCAACCCACAGGCAAAGGTATGCGATGACCGGACCCTGGTTAACATGCGGGATCGCATGCTGCACCGGGGGCCGGATGGTGCGGGTATATGGCGGGAGCGGCAGGAGCGCTGCGTACTGGGGCATCGTCGGCTGTCGATCATCGATCTGTCGACGGCGGCTACCCAGCCCATGGCGAACGAAGACGCCTCCGTGGTGCTGAGCTTCAACGGCGAGATATACAACCACGCGGAGCTGCGCCGCGAGATTTCCAAGATCCGGTCGTTCGCCTGGCGTACCGACCACTCGGATACCGAGGTGCTGCTGCGTGCCTACGAACTCTGGGGCATCGACTGCGTCAACAGGTTCCACGGCATGTTCGCCTTCGCCATCTACGATGCGCGCAACCCGAACGCCCCGATCCTGCACCTGGCACGAGACCGCGCGGGCAAGAAACCGCTGTACTTCACCCGTACCCAGGCCGGCGAGTGGCTGTTCGCCTCGGAGATCCGTGCGCTGTTCGGTCATCCTGCGGTATCGCCGCAAATGGAACCCGCCGCCTTCTGGCATTACCTGACCTTCATCGTCACGCCGGCTCCGCTGACCCTGTTCAAGGGCATCTTCAAACTGCCGGCAGGCCATGTAATGACCGTCGATGCACGGGGCGAGGCCAGCGCGCGCAAGTACTGGGACTGCATTCCCAGCGCTGCCGACATCCGCGAACGCACCGACGAACAGGCGGTGTCGGAGATGACCGCCTTGATGCGCCAGGCCATCGAGCGGCGGATGGTCTCGGATGTGCCCTTCGGCGTGCTGCTCTCCGGTGGGGTGGACTCCAGCCTCAACGTGGCGCTCATGAGCGAGCTGCGGGACGCGCCGGTCACGACCTTCTCGATCGGCTACGAAGGCGAGGACGACACCAACGAATTCAAGTACGCGCGCCGAGTGGCCGAGCGCTACCGCACCGAGCATCACGAGATGACGATCAACCACCGCGATGCGCAAGACTTCTTGCCTGAACTGGTGCGCCTGCAGGACGAGCCGATCGCCGACAACGTATGCATTCCGTTGTACTTCCTGTCCAAGCTGGTGCGTGAGAGCGGCACCACGGTCGTGCAGGTGGGAGAGGGCGCCGACGAGAACTTTCTCGGCTACTGGTGGTGCGACCATTACCGGGACAAGGCGATGACGGTCTACAACCCGGCATTGCCTGGGCCCCGCTTACCCTGGTGGCGACGCTTCGTTTCACAACCCAGGACGCTGCTGCCGGCGTTGACAGCCGAAGACAATGAGATCCAGAAGCGCGCGCGCTCCGGCCAGGAACTGTTCTGGGGCGGGGCGGTGTGCGGGTGGGGGGGCATGCGTGACCAGCTCACTCCCGACCACTCGAGCTTCGCCAGTCAGATCGACTGCCCGGTCAAGGGCCTGCTGCCGGACTCGCACCACGGCACCGACAGCAATGCGGTAGTCGCGCACTACCTGTCATCCATCAGGGGCAAGCTGCTCGAGCCCGATGTGCTGCAGAAGATCCCCTACCTGGAAATGAAGCTGCGCCTGCCCGAACACCTGCTGATGCGCGTGGACAAGCTGACCATGGCGCACTCCATCGAGGCGCGCACGCCCTTCCTGGATCACGACATCATCGAGTTCGCCCGCACTCTGCACCCCCGGCACAAGCTGCGCGACGGCGTGGGCAAGCACGTGCTTAAGAAGGCCGCCGAGCCCTATCTCGACCACGACATGATCTACCGCAAGAAACAAGGCTTTGGTGCACCCATGGAGGCCTGGTTCAAACAGGAAGACTTCGGTCGACGCTGTCTCGCCGCATTCGAGCGATCGCGACTGGTCCGCGAGGGCTTCTTCGACAATGACTACTTCCGCGACATGCTGAAACACCAGATGGGCACTGGAGGAGGTTACAGCTTCCACTTGTGGACCGTGCTCAACGCCGTGCTTTGGCATGAGTCCTGGATCGAAGGACGGACCGATTGCTTCTGATGCCGCTTGCGAGAACCTGACGCCATGTGCGGAATCTGCGGAGTATTCGTAGCGGAGGGCGGCCAGGCCGTTTCCGAACCGGTGCTGGCCCGTATGCGCGACAGCCTGATTCATCGCGGGCCGGACGCTGCCGGGCTGTGGATCGACCCTTCGCGTCGCCTCGGGCTGGGGCACCGGCGGCTGTCCATCGTCGACCTCGATGAGTCTTCGACCCAACCCATGTCGGATGCCGGCCAGTCGGTGGTCGTGGTCTTCAACGGCGAGATCTACAACCACGTGGGCCTGCGTCGTGAGCTGGAGGCAGCCGGCTATCGATTCCGCACCGCGCATTCGGACACCGAGGTGCTGGTCCACGGCTACCTGGCCTGGGGTTGGGAAGGCCTGTTGCAGCGCCTGCGCGGCATGTTCGCCATCGCCCTCTGGGACGTCCCACGGCGCACGCTCTACCTCGGGCGCGACCGGGTCGGCATCAAACCGCTTTATGTGCAGGGAAACAGTTCACGCCTGCTGTTCGCCTCGGAGATCAAGGCGATCCTGCAGGTGCCAGATGTGGCGCGGGAGATCGACCCGGCCGCCCTGTACCACTACCTGAGTGGCATGGTGGCCCCGGCCCCCATGACACTGTTCCGCGGCATTCAGAAACTGCCGGCCGGGTGCTACCTGCGCATTGTCGATGGCGGCCCGCTGGAGTTCCGGCGCTACTGGCATCCCACCCTGGCGGGCTTTTCGCAACCAACGGACCGCGAGGCGGCGGTACGTGCCGTTCGAACGGCCTTCGACGAGGCACTGGTGGAGCACATGGCCGCCGATGTGCCCGTCGGGGTGCTGCTTTCCGGCGGCGTGGATTCCAGCTCCCTGCTGGCGGGCATGGCGGCCCGTGCCAACGGCGCGACGGTGCACTCCTTCTCGGTGGGCTATGACGGTTTCCCCGAGATGGACGAGCGCGAGTACGCCCGCGACATGGCCCGTCACTTCGGCTCCGAACACCATGAGATCCTGGTGACCCAGGACTCGTTCGAGCAGTCCTGGGACGCTATCGTCCATCATCAGGATGAGCCGCTGGCCGACTGGGTGTGCCTACCGCTCTATCAGGTTTCAAGGTTGGCTGCGGGCGAGGTCAAGGCGGTGCTTGTGGGCGAGGGCGCGGACGAACTGTTCGCCGGCTACAGCGGCTATCTGCGTTACCTGGAACTGCACCGGCGCTTCTGGACGCCGTATCGACGCTGGCTGCCGCAAGGGGTGCGCCGGGGAATCGGCCAGTTGGCGGAGCGGGCCGGGCGCGACGGTCTGTACCGTTCGTCAGGCCTGGACTTTCTCCTCCGCGCCAGCCGTGACAAGGAGTGTTTCTGGGGCGGCGCGGCGACGTTCTGGGAGATCCAGAAGAGTGCCCTGCTCAACAAGGGCACCATCGACTTCGCAGAGGGCTCCGGCCCGCTGGACGACAGTGCCCTGCGGGTGGCGGACAGCGACGCGATCATGGCGGCCGCCGCGAGCCTGCTACCGGCCGGCGATGACGAACAGCTGCGGCGCATGACCAACCTGGAGCTGGCTTATCGCCTACCCGAACTGCTGCTCATGCGGGTCGACAAGATGACCATGGCGCACTCGATCGAGGCGCGCGTACCCTTCCTCGATCACCGCCTGGTCGAGGCGGCTTACGCAATGCCCGCCGCCTGGAAGCTCCAGGGCGGGCGCACCAAGTCGCTCCTCAAGGACGCGGTACGTGGGCTGATCCCGGACCGGGTCATCGACCGGCCCAAGGTCGGTTTCGGTGCCCCGGTGGCCCACTGGCTCAAGGGCGAACTGGGCCGTCGGGTCGAGTTCGAGATCAGCCAATGTGCGCTATTCAGAGGGGGCTGGTTCAACGAAGGTTACGTCCGCAGCCTGTTCGAGGCGCATCGCAACGGCCGCGGCAACTACGGCACCAACCTGTGGGCGCTGTACAACCTGGCCAGTTGGTACGACCGCTGGATCGAAGCGCCGAGCGGGCGGGGCCACTGATATGGCGCACCTGCTGATCTGCGATGGCGAGCCGCCCCTGGGGCTGGACCTGCCCCAAGGCGTGGAAACCTGGTCGCACACCGAGTTCGCGGCCACCGTGCGTGGCCCCGGGCTGCGCCGCCACCTGTTCCGCCATGCCTCGGTCACCCTGGTCCTGCCGCACCTGGGCCTGCGCCCGCGGCCCCTGCTGGTGATGGGTGTGCTGCGGCTGCTCGCCCGTGGCGAGGTCACCCTCGTCGACACGAGCCTGGCCCGCCTGCGCATTGGCCCTTGGCAATTGATCCGCCAGATGACCCGGGCCGTGGGCGAAGCGCTGCGCCTGCCCGGGCTGTTGGAAGGGGTCCGCGATGAACTGGCAGAGCTGTCACAGCGGGCTCAGCAACGCGGCGCTGTGGCGCTGCACCCCGGGGCGCCTTGCCTGTACCTGAAGACGGACCTGTGGTTCTCGACCCAGGTCGGTGGCTCGGTGACCCACATGGCCGGTGTGATCAACAACCTGGCTGTCACCACTGGGACGCCTCCACTGGTGCTTTCCACGGCAGGCAATCCGATCCTGGATACCGCCATCGCCGTGCGGACGATCCTTCCACCCCCCGTATTCTGGGATTTCCGTGAAATCCCGGCGCTGCTGTTCAGTCGCTCCGCCAGTGATGAGGCGAAAGCGGCCCTTGGCGGGCGCAGGCCTTCCTTCATCTACCAGCGCTACAGCCTGAACAACTATGCCGGCGCCAGGCTGGCCCTGGCGCTGGAGGTACCGCTGGTGACCGAATACAACGGTTCGGAAGTCTGGATCAGCCGCAACTGGGGTACGCCGGTGGCACGGCCAGCGCTTTCCGAGCGGGTCGAGCAACTCAACCTTGATGCAGCCGACCTCATCGTGGTGGTCAGCGAGGTACTGCGCCAGGAACTGCTCGAACGCGGCGTGCCGGCCGAGCGCATCCTGGTCAACCCCAACGGCGTGGATGCGGAAGCTTTTCACCCGGCCATCGACGCCACCGCGTTGCGGCGGGAACTGGGCCTGGAGGGCATGACCGTCATCGGTTTCATCGGCACTTTCGGTCCCTGGCACGGCACCGAGGAGCTGGTCGAGGCGTTCGCCAGGCTGCTGGAGAGCCGCCCGGAGTACCGAGAGAGCGTGCGCCTGCTGCTGGTGGGGCAGGGGGTGCGCCATGCGGCGACGTTGGAGAAGACGGAGCGTTTGGGCGTAAGCCAGAACTGCGTGTTCACCGGCCAGGTGCCGCAACAGGACGCGCCACGCTACCTGGCCTGCTGCGAAATGCTCGTCGCCCCCCATGTACCCAACCCCGACGGCACGCCGTTCTTCGGGTCACCCACGAAACTCTTCGAGTACATGGCCATGGGGCGTCCTATCGTCGCTTCGGCGCTGGGGCAGATCGGTGAGGTCCTGGACCATGGGCGCAGCGCCTGGCTGGTCGAGCCGGGGGAACCGGGCAGGCTTGCGGAAGGCCTCTCCGTGGTGCTGCAGCAGCCCGATCTGGGCCGACACCTGGGTGCCAGCGCCCGGCAGGAGGTGCTTGAACGGCACACCTGGCGGCACCACACGCAGCGAATCGTCTCCTCGCTGGAGCGGCTGTGCCCATGAACGGATTGATGAGAATCAGACGCCTGCTGTGTCACCCGCCGGCCGAGATCGTTCGTCGCGTGGCGGCCTTCGTACTGCGCAATTGGGCCCGGCTGCGCCTGCAAGCACGCGACCGCTTCCTGCCGACCTTCGGGAGCCAAGTGCCCGTGCAGCCCCTGCAGAGGCTGTTGCCACCGCTCACGGCGGAGATGCTGGCTCCCTGGCGCCAGGCCTTGGCCATCGACGCAGCTCGCATACGCGCCCACCGTTTCGACCTGCTGGGTGCCTGGAACGTCTGCCCCGACCTCGGCTGCCAGCCGGCGGGGCTGGAGGGACACCGCTACAACGCTCCCGCGACAACGGAAATCAATCCTTCCAACCGCCGCCATGGGGCGCGGTTGAGACGGCTGATCTCCCCCGGCTATCAGTCCATCGACTGGCAGCTGGACCTGCGCTCCGGCTATCGCTGGTCAGTGACTACGCCATCGGCGCAGATCCGTTACGGGCATCTGCCCGGCGTGGACATCAAGCTGCCCTGGGAGCTCGCCCGCATGCAGCATGCACCCCGCCTGGCCCTCGCCGCTGCCGCGCACCGGCTGGCCGGCGAGATAGAGATGAGTGAGGCGCTGCGTGTCGAGTTCCAGGACCAGGTGCTCGACTTCATCTCGGCCAACCCGCCGCGCTTCGGCGTGAACTGGGCCTGCACCATGGACGTGGCGATCCGAGTCGCCAACCTGCTGTTGGCCCATGACATCTTCGTCGCCGTCGGCATGGGCTTCGCGCCGGGGTTCGATACCGAGTTCAGGCGCAGCGTACAGGCCCACGGGCGCCATATCGTGACCCACTTGGAGTGGTTCCCCCATCTGCGCAGCAACCACTACCTGTCCAACGTGGCGGGCCTGCTGTTCGTGGCGGCCTACCTGGCTGCAAGTTCTGAAAGCGATGCCTGGCTGGTGCTGGCCGCCAACGAACTGGGCAAGGAAATGTTCCAGCAGTTCCAGGCCGATGGCAGCAACTTCGAAGCGTCCACCAGCTATCACCGTCTCTCGGCGGAGCTGGTGTTGTTCCCCGTGGCGCTCGCCCACCGTATCGGTGCGCGCCTGGAGGCTCTGGACCTGTCCATCCTCGAGCGTCTCGACGGTAGCGGACCAGGCCTGCTGCCAGCCCAACGCAGCGTGCCGGCCCGCTGGGCGCTGCACTCGCAGGAAGCGCTGCATCAGCTGGCCCGGATGGCCGGTTTCTCTCGCGCCATCACCCGGCCGGATGGGCAAGTCGTGCAGGTTGGTGACAACGACAGCGGCCGCTTTTTCAAACTCACCCCCGATGCACGACCGGATGCGCCCTGGAGTGATGGTCATGCGGTGCTCATCGACTGTGTGGCTCAGCTTTGCAAGGGCGACCGGCCTCTGCCTGCATCGCTGGATGCATGGGTGATCAATGCGCTGGCGGGAGACCTCGGGGAAGGCGAGGGTGCACCGGCCATCGAGCCGCTCGCTGCGTTCCACGCCTTCGACGATTTCGGGCTTTACGTCTATCGACGCCCATCGCTCTGGCTATCGGTACGCTGCGGCCAGGTGGGGCAACTCGGCAACGGTGGCCATGCGCACAACGATCAGCTTTCGCTGGAGGCCTGCTTCGCTGGTGAGCCTTTCGTACTGGACCCGGGCACCTACCTCTACACGCCACTTCCGGAGCAGCGCAACGCCTTCCGTTCCACCCGCGCGCACGCCACCTTGAGCGCTGCGCCTGGCGAACAGAGCGGCTGGCTGGAGGGCGCTACGGGACTGTTCGGCCTCTGTCGTGTGGCGACATCGAGGGTTATCCAGGCCACCCCGGAAGGCTTCGTCGGCGAGCACGAGGGGTTCGCCGCACCGCACCGCCGCAGCGTGGCCATCCGGGACGATGGTTTCGAGGTCATCGATGAATGCCGGGCGGCTGCACGTGAGCTGGCGTTTCCCCTGTCTCCCCGCGTCCAGGCGCAGCAGCAGGAGGAGGGGGGCTGGCTGCTGAGTAGCGGCGGGATAAGGGTTCGACTGGAAGTTTCCGGCGGCCGGTCCACGCTGGAGGAGGGGGCGTTCTCTTCAGGTTACGGCTGCAAGTCGGAGACCCGGGTGATCCGCGTGCGCGACATCCCCGAGCGTTGTGTCTGGAGCATGCGTCTGCTGGAGACCGTCCATGGTTAAGCGTGTCCTGCATATCGGCATTCATTGCTGGACTTCACCGATGCGCGTCGGCAGCCATGCCATCGCCACCCAGTTCGTGCATCAGGGCTGGGAGGTCGCCTACGTCGCCGCGCCCATTACCCCCCTCAATTTCCTGAAACCGGGTTCTTCGGTCTTCCAGGCCCGCCTGGCCGAGTACCGTGCCGGCGGCCAGCGCGACCTGGACGGCAAGCTCTGGCACTACGTGCCGTTCTCGCTCCTGGCGCCCTCCAACCGGCGCTTCCTGCGCTCGCCCTGGCTGTTCTCGAACTGGAGCAAGTTGAGTTTGCCGAACGTCAAACAGAGGGTGCACGAGGCCGGTTTCGGTGAGGTCGACCTGTTGTTGCTGGACAGCATCTACCAGCCGGCCTGGCTCGACGACATCCGCTACAAACGCTGTGTGGTTCGACTGGCCGACTACAACGCCGGTTTCGACGGCTACGGGGCAGGGGCCCAGCGCAGCGAGATGAACGCTCTGGCGAGGGCCGACCTGGTGGTCACGGCTTCCCGAGGCTTGTCGCAGTGGGCATCCGAGCAGGGTGCACGCCATGTGATGTACATGCCCAACGGCGTGGACTTCGAACGCTTCACCGGGCACCCCCCGCGGCCAGCCGAATACGCCTCACTTTCTGGCCCGATCGCCGTATTCGTGGGGGACATCAGCACCTGGGTCGACATGACTCTGATCGACGCCTGCGCGCGAGCCATGCCATGGGTCAACTTCGTGCTCATCGGGCCTTGCGCCAGCCCACCGGCCACCGTACCCGCCAATGTGCACTTTCTCGGGGTCAGGCCACACGACCAACTGGCCGGCTACCTGCGTCACGCCCAGGTGGGTTTGATTCCCTTCCACCTGGAGAAATGCGGGCAGTTGGTCGCCCATATTCACCCGCTCAAGCTCTATGAATACCTGGCTTCCGGCCTGCCCGTTGTTTCAAGCCGCTGGGCCGAACTGGAGGGGCTGGGTAGCCCAGCCGTACTGTGCTCATCGAGCGCCGAGTTCGTCGCCGCCGTGCGGGTCGCACTGGAAGAGCCGAACCAGGCACCGCATTACCAGCGGTATGCGCAGTCGGCTTCCTGGCCCCAGCGGCTTGCGCCGCTGTTCTCGTGGGCGAGCGAGACATGAGCCGATACGTTCTCTACGACTACCTCCAGGTCAGCGGTGGGGCCGAGCGCCTGTCCCTCGATCTGGTGAGGGGCCTGCCGGGATATCAACTGGTGGTTTCACGTATTTACGAGCAGGCACGCTTTCTCGCCGTAGAAGAATTACTGGGAGCAGATGGGCTGCGTTGCCTGGGCGGGGTGGGTACCCGGCCGCTGCCGCGCATCGCCGAGGCCCTGGCCTGCTTCACCTGGCGCACCGGTTTTCTGCGCGATGCGGAGACGGTCGTCTACAGCGGTTTGTACGCACCATCGGCCGTGTTCAACCAGGGAGGCGGCGCGCGTATCTACTACTGCCATACGCCCCCTAGATACGTCTATGACTGGCGCGATCGCTACCTCGTGCGCTTTGCACCGCCGCTCCGGCCGCTGGCCGCCGCAGCCTTCGATGCCCTGGGACGGCGCTACGAAGCCGCCCTAGGGCGTATGGACAGGATCATCGCGAACTCCGAGAACGTACGCAGTCGTATTCGCCAGCATCTCGGCCTGGAGTCCGAGGTGATTCATCCGCCGGTGGATACAGAACGATTCAGGTGGACGGGGCAAGGGGACTACTTCGTCTCACTGGCACGGCTCGAGCCACACAAGCGGGTTGACCTCATCATCCAGGCCTTCCTCGGTTTACCAGGACAGAAACTGGTGATCGCCTCGGGAGGGCGCGACGAGGCACGACTGAAGGCCCTGGCCAAGGGGGCGCCCAATATCGTCTTCACCGGCTGGCAGGATGAAGAGGGCTTGCGTGCATGCGTAGGCGGTGCCCGGGCGGCGATCTACGTGCCCACGGACGAGGACTTCGGCATGTCGCCAGTGGAAGCGATGGCAGCCGGTAAACCGGTCATCGGCGTGCGTGAAGGAGGGATGCTGGAAACTGTTCTGGATGGCGAGACCGGCACTCTCGTAGCGCCGGCCCTTGACGTGGAAAGCCTGCGTGAAGCCATTGGCGACATGCCCCCGGCAAGGGCCCTGGCGATGCGCGAGGCCTGTGAGACACAAGCGGCACGCTTCTCGAAGAAGCTATTCCTGGAACGCATGGAGGCGGTCACTCGAAGCCCATGAAAGTACTCCACTTCTACAAGACCTCGGTGCCCGAATCGATGGGCGGGATCGAGCAGGTGATCCACCAGATCGGGCTAGGTGCGGCCAAGCAGGGGGTGCAGACGGACGTGCTGTCCCTTACGCGCAGGCACGTTCCCCGTACCGTCGATGTCGGGGGTTACCTGGTACACCGCGCCAAGATGGACCTGCAGATCGCATCGACCGGTTTTTCGGCATCGGCGTTCCTGCGCTTCTACCAACTGGCCCGCCACGCCGACGTGATCCACTATCACTTCCCCTGGCCGTTCATGGACGTGGTGCACTTCGCGACCGGAATCCGCAAGCCGACGGTGGTGACCTACCACTCCGACATCATCCGCCAGAAGCGCCTGCTCAAGATCTACCGGCCGCTGAAGCGCTGCTTCCTTCGCGATGTGGACCGCATCGTCGCCACCTCGCCCAACTACCTGGCCACCAGCGAAGTGCTTGCACGCTATCGAGACAAGGTCAGTGTCATCCCCATTGGCCTCGATCGTGAAACCTACCCGGCCGCCGACCCGGAACGACTCAAGGCATGGCGTGCCAGGGTCGGCCCCAAATTTTTCCTGTTCGTGGGGGTGCTGCGTTATTACAAGGGCCTGCACATCCTCATGGAGGCGGCGCGGGACATGCACGTTCCCATCGTCATAGTCGGCGCCGGCCCTATCGAGATCGAACTGCGCGCGCAGGCGCATGCCCTTGGGCTGCGCAACGTGCATTTTTTCGGTCAGTTGCCCGATAGCGACAAGGTCGCCTTGCTGGAGCTGAGCTACGCGGTGGTCTTCCCGTCCCACCTGCGTTCCGAAGCCTTCGGCATCTCTCTGCTGGAAGGCGCGATGTTCGGCAAGCCGATGATCTCCAGCGAGATAGGCACGGGCACCACGTTCATCAACATCGCCGGTGAAACCGGCCTGGTGGTGCCTCCGAGCGATCCGGCGGCGTTGCGCAATGCCATGCAGTTTCTCTGGGACAACCCGGAGCAGGCGAGTGCGCTCGGAGCGCGCGCTCAAGAGCGCTACTGGCAGTATTTCACGGCGCAACGCATGGTTACCGACTACATCAAGCTCTATCGGGAGCTACTGTGACCGCGGTACAGCCTCGCACTGGGACAATCGAATACCGTTACGTAACATTTGAAATTCAAGTTACGTAACGAAGTTTTCTAGACCCGCCCTCGCAACGACACCCGCCGTATCCGCCCATCCAGCGGCACCGTCCCGCCGCCGGGAAGGGGCAGGGGGCGGCCGTGGAGGCCCATGCCTTCGCTGACCAGCACGGCGTCGTCGAGCAGGCAGAGGTTGGATGGGGTGTCGAGGCCGGTGGCGAGGACACGGACCGTGCCGCTGGCCAGGTCGCAGTGCAGAAGGCGGCCGCTGAAGCGCTCGAAGCCGCCATGCCGCGCCTCGCCTCGCCACTGTGCATCGAGCGGTTGCAGCAGGGTGCGGCACAGTTCCAGGACCAGCAGGCCGCCGCCCGGAGTGAAGGCCAGGCCGGTGGGCAGTTGCAGGCCGTCGACCAGTGGCTGGATGGAGCCGTCTTCGGGCCAGACGCGGATCACCTGGCCGGCCCGCTCGACGAAGTCGATGCCTTGCCGCGTCGGGTCCAGCCGGCGTTCACCGGAGAACAGGCTGACCAGGACGGCGCCGGTGGTGGGCTCGTACACCAGGGTGACCGGCACGGCGTCCTGGCCCTGGTCCATGTCGGGTATCTGGGCGACGACCCGTTCGCCCCGCTCGTCGAATTCCACCACCTGGTTGGTATCCGGCTTCACCGACAACCAGGTCCGTCGCCCGGGGTGAAAGCACAGGGCGTTGAGGTTGCCGCGGCTGTGGAACACCGGCACCGGCGGGTCCTGCCCCAGGTCGAGCACCCGCGAGCCTTCGACGTAGTCGGTGAGGCTGGCCAGGCAACGGCCATCGGCGCAGGCCACGTCGGAGAGCCCCATGACTTCATCACGCAGCATGCGCACCTGCATGTTCATGGAGCGGTAGCCCCGGGCCACCGGTTCTGGGGCCAGGTAGGCGCCCGGGCTGCCAGGGGCCGGGCGCAGCCGGCTGATGCGACCGCTGAAGGGCGCATCGGGGTGGCCGGAGCCGGCTTCCACCAGCAGCAGGCTGCCGTCAGGTTGCCGGCATAGGCCCCGGGGGTTGAGCAGGCCCTCGGCGACGACGACGGTGGGGCGCAGGTCTTCCTCGGGGCTGTGGGGGATGTGGATGCTCATGTGCGCCTCCTCAGGGCTGCCAGGGCGTGCTGGTGAGATAGGCCTTGAGCAGGGCCCGCTGGCTTGGCGACATGGAGCGCACCACCGGCATGTACAGGGTGGTGCCGCGATAGGCATCGGCGGTGCGCGCGACGATGGCCGCGCGGGCGTTCCAGATGGCGTCCTGCTGGTTCAGCGGGATGAAGCGCGACATGGCCGGGAAGGCCAGGTAGTGGAAGCGCAGCACAGCCGGGTAGACCTGGTCCCAGGTGGGGATGCTCCCGGCGGGGATGCCGAAGTCGGTGGTGGAATAGAAGCGGAAGTTGCTGAAACCCTTGCCATCGCCCAGGGAGAAGGCGAGCTTGGTATAGCCCGCCTTGGCGGCGGTTCCTTCCTTGCGCGTCAGGGGGATCGACACGCGGGTCTGGCCCTGGCTGATCGGGACCGTGGCGCTGTATTGCAGCAAGTTCCAGTTGTTCGGGTCGACGATGGCCCCCGGGAAGGAGGTCTTCAGGGCGATGCTGCCGTTGGCCGGCACCGGCCCTCCCAGGTAGCGCACCTGCAGGTCGAGCGTCACCCCGTCGGGGTATTCGTCCATGTACAGGTTGCGCTGGTCGCTGTAGAGCCGGTAGGTCACTTCGGACACCGCCAGGGTGGTGCCGTCGACGGTGTTCGGTGCCGCGATGGCAAGGGCCGTGGCCTGTGCCGCCGCCGACTGGGTGGCGGTCAGCGGCAGGTCGACGATGCCGCCATAGAGGGAGTAGTCCACCAGGTAGGGGCTGGTGTCGGGCAGCGTTGCCAGCAGAGTGCTGCCGGCACTGATGCTGACCGGGCCGTAGTCGATGTTCGGGCCTATGGGGCTGGTGATGTCGGTGCGCACCGCGCGGAAGTCGGCCTTGGGGATCAGGTTGACCATGTCCAGGCTGAGCATCGCCTGGCCACTCAGGCTGTACTGCTGGGCATAACCCGCACCGCCGGTGCCGCCGTTCACCAGTTGGCGGCCGACCGGGCAGATCAGCGGCTCGCCGGCGAAGGCCGGGGCCAGGGTGCCGATGACCCGGCCGATGCTGGGGTTGGGGGTGTACTGGCCGGCGGCGTAGTCGGCATCGAGCTGCGGTGTGGTCATGCCCGGGCACATTTCGAACATCACGAAGCGCACCACGATGCCGGTGGCGCCGGGCGCCTGGATGATGGCCTTGAGCATCGCGCTGTTCGGGTTCCAGCTGACGATGGCGCTCAATGGGAAGGTGACCTGGAAGGTGCCGGACAGCGGCGATGAGCCCGGGGCGTCGTCCTCGCCATTGAGCAGCCGGGGGGCCACGTCGAAGCTGCTGGCCACCACGTCGGCCTGGATCACCAGCTGCGGGTTGCTGGTGCCGCCGATCTGCAGCCCGCCGATGTAGATCTGCGTGGTGATGCCGCTGGAGGGGTCGAGGTCCACCATCATCGGGCCGGAAACCGGCGGCTGGTTGGTCACCGGGTCCTTGGAACCGAGCAGGTAGACCGGTTGCCCCACCAGGTCGCCCGTGGTGCTGATGGCGCCCGGGGTGCCCTGGGAGCTGATCAGTACGTTCTGCATGTCCACCACGTGCTGGCCGTAGTGGTTCCAGCCCCCGGCGGTGTAGTAGTCGCCGGTCGGGGCGTTGATCCACTCATTGAGCTGGTCGTCGCTGTAGCCGGCGGCTTCGGACGCGATCTGGGAGTTGGGCAGGTCGAACAGGTGCAGCTTGCGACCGCCCTGGGGAATGGTCGGCGAGTTGTTGGGCAGGCTCACGTCGGTGCGGATGCCGCCCCAGAAGTTCAGTCGGGGTCCGTTCAGGATGCTCATGGGGTCATTCCTCGTCCTTGTGGGGCGCCGTCGCCGGCGCCTTGGCGAATTTGAACAGGTAGGAGAAGTCCGATTTGTAGGGGCTGTGCACCGGCGTGGCCATGGAGTGGCAGTTCATGCAGCTGCTGTTGGGCTGGATGTAGCTCTCCATGGTGACGTTGGCGGACAGCGCCGGAGTCGGCTGGCCCAGCGGGTTGCTGGGGTTGTCCGGCATCAGCGGGCGCTGGGTGGTGACCAGTTGGTAGTAGCGCAGCACGTCGCTGCCGAGGTTCTGCTGGTAGAGGCCGTTGACGGCGGCCGTGGTGCTGGCGATCGGGGTGACGCGGCTGAGCGGGTCGGGGGTCTGGAAGGTGGTGCCGGGCTTGGGCGTGCACACCAGCTGGGCGCCCTGCTGCTGCCAGTTGCAGGGCGACTGGTTGACGCTGGCCGCCGGCGCGCTGGCGTTGTAGTAGCTGTAGGTGCCGTTGCCGGCGGAGGAACCCGGGACGTTGTCCACCTGCTCGAAGGTGGACCAGATCCACTGCGGGTAGCCCGGCGCCTTGACGATGATGTGCAGCCCCACCAGCCCGAGGGTGGCCGGGGCCGTGCTGCCGGTGGGCCGGCCCTGGGCGTCGAATTGCGCCACCTGGGCCTGGGTGGTCAGGTAGCGGCTGGCGTCGTCCTGGCTGGTGAGCACCCGCCAGGCGGCCTTCACCTCGGTGGCCTGGGCCGGGAAGGCGATGTTCTGCGCCCTGGACACGGTGTTGGCGTTGTAGAAGCCGTTCTGCACGATGTAGTCGTAGGAGGCCTGGTTGGCGGAGATGTCGTAGTAGGTCGGGTTGCCCTTCTGGTCGATCAGCCAGCCACCGACGGCCTGGTCCACGGCCTGCACCACCGAGGTGTTCTTCAGGGCGGCGATGTTGATGATGCCGAGGCTGCGCGTGCCCAGCGGTGAATTCCAGGGGCCGGGGTCGGCCCCGTTGGGCAGGAAGATCTCGCTCACCGTCTTGTAGCTCTGCCAGACCCTGGGGCCGGCACCGCCGAGGGGCTGGCTGCAGTCCGGCTGCCCGCGCTGGCCGGCCATGGCTGGCCAGTTGAGGGCGATGAACAGCCGCCAGCTGTAGTCATCGAAGGCTTGCTGGCTGGCGTTGGCGGCCGGGGCGGTGGCGGCCCCAGGGTCTGGCAGAGCTACAAG
>NZ_QKRU01000027.1:0-84660 GCF_003234055.1 Pseudomonas sp. 57B-090624 | reverse complement strand
GTGCACCCCACCCCCGCAGCAGCTGCACCCAGAACCGTAATAGAACCAAAAGAGAACCATCAAAAGAACCGCAACCCTCTTTGCCGACCGTCCCGGCCGGCCAGCGGAAGGGCAAGCGGCCGACCAAGGCTCAGAGCCAGGAAGCTGAGCTCGCTCGCCAAGAGGCCTGCAGGGCGATCTGGAATGCCTACTCGGCGGCGTACCTCGAGCGATACAGCTCCAAGCCGGTTCGCAACGCCAAGATCAGCGCCCAAGTCAACGGCCTTCTGAAGCGCCTCGGGGCCGAGGAAGCCCCGGCGGTGGCCGCCTACTTCGTCGGGATCAACGACGCCTACCTGATTCGCAGCTACCACGAGTTCGGCCAGCTGCTGGCCAAGGCCGAGGCCTACCGCACCGCCTGGGCAACCCAGACCCAGGTCACCGGGCGCACCGCCCAGCAGGCCGAGAAGACCCAGGCTAACCTGAGCGCAGCCCAGGCCGCCCTGCAGGTCCAGCGCGAGAGGAGGGCAGCCAGTGCTAACGCCTGATCAGGAAGACCAGCTGCTGGTGTCGCTGTTCGCCACCGCTGAGGCGATGGGCCAGGAGCTGACCCAGGCCGCCGGGCTGATGATGATCGACGACCTGAAGGGCTACCCGGAGCCGGTGGTGGTCGCTGCGCTGCAGGCCTGCCGCCGTGAGCTGACCGGCAAGCTCACCATCGGAGCGATCCTGCAGCGTGTGCAGGCCGCAGATGGCCGCCCTGGTCGCGACGAAGCCTGGTCAATCGCCCTGGCCGCATCCGACGAGTTCGAGTCGGTGATGCTGACCGAGGAGATCCTGGCAGCGCTGCAGGTGGCCAAGCCCAGCCTGGATATGCGCGACAAGGTCGGCGCCCGGATGTCATTCCTCAGCGCCTACGACCGCCTGGTAGAGACGGCCCGCCGCGAGGGAAAGCCGGTCAAGTGGTCGCTCTCCATCGGCTATGACCTCCAGCGCCGTGCCCTGGCGGTCGAGCAGGCCGTACTGCTGCAGCGACTTCCTGCGCCGGTTGGCCAGCAGCTGCTCGCCGACCTCCGTGAGCAAGGCGTGCCGGTGAGCCAGGACGGAGCCGCCATTGCCGGCCTGCTCACCGGTCGCACCGGAAACCCATCCCCACAGCTCCGTGAGCGCCTCCTGGAACTGAAGAAGTCCCTGGCAGAGCAGAAGGGCGCCCGCGCCCGAGCGCGCCGCGAAGAGCTCAACCAGTACGACGAACGCCTGAAGGCCCGGCACGCGGCACGGATGGCTGAAGCACAAGGAGCCGACCATGGCTGACAAACTTCGCTGGCGCCAGAAGCGCGGCGCCCCGGACTGCTGGGAAACACAGTGCGGCTACACCATCGCGCTGTGCCGGCTGCCGAACAACCGCTACACGATCACCGCCCCGGGTGGCAGCGCTCCGTTCGCCTACACCAACGAGCGCGACGACATCACCCCGCTGATCCTGGCTCACAAGCAAGCCCAGGCGGTGCCGGCATGAGCAACTTCAAGGCTGGCGATCCGGCAATCACCCTTATCGACCTGGGCCCGATCATGGCAGGCAGCGTAGTGGAGCTGGATTGCCCCATAGCCAAAGGGGACATCATCGGGCACCCGAGTGGCCGCCTGATCGCCCTGGAGAATGGATGGATCTGCCTTCACCCGCTGGTGCCGGGCAGAGTTGCCTACAAGGAAAGCGCGCTGATGCCTCTTCGTGGCGACCCTGAGCCCGAGAGCCAGAAGGCGCTGGAGGTATCGGCATGATGCATGGAAGAGCAGTAACCGCCGAGCAGAAGCGTTGGCACGACAAGCTGGTGAGCGAGGTCGGCTGCATCGCCTGTCGAAAGGACGGGCGCCTGGGCAACACCCACTGCAGCATCCACCACATCAGCGGGCGCACGAAGCGGGGCGCGCACTGGAATGTGATCCCTCTCTGCGGCCCGCACCACCAGACCGGCGGCGAGGGTGTCGCGCTACATCACAACAAGGCGCGATTTGTAGCGCGCTACGGTCGAGAGGACGACCTCCTCGCCGAGTGCGCCAAGATCCTCGCCGCCGACGGTCATGACATCCCCGCCGGCTTCCTGGCCTGGCTGGATGGCGACGAGGTGATGGCGTGAGGCGCGGGCGCGGGATCAGCCCGCTTACTCACAAGCGCCACCCGGACGGCTACACGGTGAACCTCAAGATGCACGACCCCGAGCTGGTGGCGCTGGGCTGGGTCCGTGTGGAGCAGTACCGGCAAGAGAAGGGCGGCCACGCGGTGATCGCAGAGTTCGGCACCCAGGACGGCTTCCCGTGCTGGATGTACAGGACCCGGATGGCGGATGGCAGGAGCTTCGGTGTCTTCCCCACCGCCATTGGCGCGGCCAAGTGGATCGAGCGCGAGCTGGCGCGGGAGGTGGCTCATGTCGGGTAAGCGCCTGGTATCGACCCATGCCTTCCGCCGCCCCTCCGTGGACTATGAGGGGAAGGAGCAGGCCTCCCTGTTCAAGTGGCTGGCCCTCCAGCACCCGCAGGCATTCAAGCTGGCCTACCACGTCCCTAATGGTGGCCACCGTGTCAAGGCAGTCGCCGCGAAGCTGAAGGGGCAGGGCGTGAAGGCCGGCGTCAGCGACATCGTGCTGCCGATGGCCAGGGGTGGCTACTTCGGCCTGTACATCGAATTCAAGGCAACCCCGCCCCACGACTCGCCGGTAACCGAGAGCCAGCATTCGTACCTGATGAGCGTAGAGCTGCAGGGATACATGGCCCTGGTATGCCGGGGGATCAACGAGGCGATCGAGGTCATCAACGGCTACATGGCCATGCCGCCCACCCAGGCGGTGAAGGGGTGATTCCGAAGCGTCACGGGCCAGGTAGGAGGCTGGAGGTTATCGACCTGGCGGCCTGCTCCGATTGCGCTGGGCAGGGGTGGACCAAAGGCCTGTTTCACGACCTCAAGTGCAACACCTGCGGCGCGTCGGGGATGGTGAGCAAGGAAACAGGCGAGGCACTGCCCGCCGAGGTGTTGGTTCTGCAACTGCGCCTCCGCCTCAATCAGCGGGACCGCCGGCTGGCGCAGCTTGAAGGCAGCCACCAGAGCAAGGGCGGCCCGCACGAGGATTACAGAGGAAAGAGGAACCCCGCTGGGATCGGCGGTGGCAACTGGACCGGAGATTAAGGGGGATGACCATGGTTTACGCATCAGTACTCGCTGCGGTGGTTTCCGCTCTCGCGGCAGAGACGATCGACAACACCGCCAAGCAGGCATGGCAGAAGCTCTACAGGCCTGGGCACGAGGATGGGCACGACTTCGCCACGCTGATGGGCACCGATGGAGCTGGCCTGAACCGAACCGACGTGGACTGCTGGGTATTTGCCCGTCTGCACAGCCAGCTCAAGCCCAGGCACTGGGATGTACTGGCCGCTCGGTACGGCACCCACAAGGGAAGGAAGGTGGCTGCTATCGGGCGGCTCTGCCCGCTGATCCCAAGCCACGCGCCGAAATTGTTCGTTCAGAAGGCGGTAACGGCATGGGCCATCCCGCAAATGAAAGGCGTGGATGGTAAGCGCTCGTGCGACATGATCGTGCTGCCCAAGAGCTTCTACGACATGAACACCTGGGATCTGGACGCAAGGCCCGAGCAAACTCGCCGGCGCTGGAGGGGAGACGTCCGCAAGCGCCTGGATGAAATGGTGGAGGAGGCGCTTATCGCCGCAGGGGAGATTCTGGAAGCCGAAGGGGTGCTGTTCACCGAAGCGGCATAACGGGTTGCAACCCGTGAGCGCTTGAGCGATATTAATCCCATCCTGTCGATCTTACGCGTTGCGAGGACCGACTCCGACAAAGCCCTGGCCATCCCGCCGGGGCTTTTTCGTTTCTGGCGCACAGCGCCCCATCTTGCTCTGCGCTGCTCCCCTCATCAGCAGCAGCGCCCTTGCCCCTCCCGGGGCCTTTTATTCATGGAGTGACCCACATGGCAGAGCCGAGCCTTGGAGTGCTGGGCGGCGTTGCCGCGGGCGTAACTGTCGGGGCGGCCTGGGCCGGC
Organism: Pseudomonas sp. 57B-090624; assembly: GCF_003234055.1. Lineage (NCBI taxonomy): Bacteria > Pseudomonadati > Pseudomonadota > Gammaproteobacteria > Pseudomonadales > Pseudomonadaceae > Pseudomonas > Pseudomonas sp. 57B-090624. Next base: position 80,632 of record NZ_QKRU01000027.1, on the reverse strand, counting down.
CTGGACCTGAACGCTGTCATGGGTGCTCTGGCTGGCTCGCTGCTCTTCGTGCTGTTCGCACCGGACCTGAGCATCTACAAGCGCATCGGCTACTTCCTGGTCAGCCTGGTTGCTGGATACTACGGTTCCGCCGAACTGATCGGGGTTGGCGCTGCTCGAACCAGTGGCGGCGCATCGTTCGTGTGTGCCGCGCTGGTGGTGACGATCTCGATCACCATCCTCGAGTGGATTCGCGGCGGGAAGATGCCGGAGTGGCTCCGGTCTCTTCTCGACCGTAGAGGAGGCGGCAGCAATGGCTGATCTATGGACCCTGTTGGCGGCGCTGTCCTGCGCTGCGATCTTCATCCGCATCTTTACCTGGCGCCACGCCGGTGAGCGCTACCGGTTCTGGATAGGCCTGTGCGCCTACGGACTGGCCCTTTGCACTGGGGGCTTCGCGCTGACCGTGCTGCTGGAGTTGATGGCCGCCAAGCCCGTCGAGCCTGTCTCGCCATGGCTGGCCCTGGTGCTGGTTTGGCTTTCGGTGCTGGTATGGCTGGCCCGGGGCAACGTGGCTCGCATCGTCCAGGTCAACTGGACCAGTCACTGGGACGGAACTGACCGCCGAAGGAATTGACCATGATCACCGTGAAGCCGACCGGCCTCGAGCAGGCCATGGCACGGCTTACGGATCTGGAGCGCAATCAACTCCCGTTCGCCACTGCTCTAGCCCTGACGCGTACCGCCCAAGTGGTGGCAGAGGACATCCGCGCCGAAATGGGTGTGGTGTTCGATAGGCCCACGCCAGCCACGCTCAACAGCCTCTACATCCAGTCCGCCACCAAGCAGAAGTTTGAGGCTCGCGTATGGATCAAGGATGGCCGCAGCGTGAACGGCAAAGGCAATGTCGTGGGCCGTGAGGGCTCGTGGGGAAAGGGCAGGGCTGCATCCACCTGGCTAACGCCCGAGATCTATGGTGGCCCACGCAATGACAAGGGCATCGAGAAGATGCTCAGGCGCAAGGGCGTGCTGAAGCAAGGCCAGTACATCGTTCCTGGCAGCAGGATGGAGTTGGATGCCTACGGCAATATCCCCAAGGGAACGCTGAACAAGATCATCTCCGGCGCCTCGCTCTTCACTGAGGAGGGCTACAGCGCCAACGCAACGGGCAGCAAGCGCAGCAGGGCCAAGGGCAATGCCAAGCGCTACTTCGTCATGCACAACGCCAAGCGTGAGCCATTCGCTGTGGCTGAGCGCACAGGCAATGGCAGGTCAGGCCTGCGTGTGGTGCTGGCCTTCGCAGGCCGCACGCCTCGGTACCGCAAGACCCTCAACTTCTTCGAGATCGCAGAGCGAACCGCTCAGCGTGAGCTGCCGCGCCAGTTCGAGCTTGCGATGGCGCAGGCCATGGCCACCCGGCGACGATAGAGAACCCCTATGGTCTTGGGTCCTCCCGGAGGGGGTGGCCTATGAGGGTAATTCGAGCCTCGCTCGACATCCATGTATGACCTTTTTTCAGGGGTTGGTTGTTGTTTAGTCATGGCCAAAAACGAAACAACCAGGCAGCCGGGATGGTTGAACAAATCCGAGATGGCAAAGTCGCTCGGCATCTCCCCGCAAGCCTTTGATAAATGGGGCGTTGAGCCAATCGCCCGTATTGGTCGTGAGGCGTTTTATCGCGTGCAGGATGTGGTCCAAAACCGCCTCGACAACGCGGCGAAGAAACACCAACCCAGCGGTTCGGATGGCGAGGTTCTCGATCCGCTGATCGAATACAAGCTGATGCAGGAGCGCCTGCGTCTCACCACGGCCCAGGCCTACGCCGTCGAGCAGAAAAACCAGGTGAACGACAAGCTGCTGATACCAGCTCCCTTCGTCACGTTCGCCCTGGAGAAAATCGCCTCGAAGATCGGCTCCAAACTCGAAACCGTCGGCAAGACCGTAAGCCGCCGCCACCCGGACATCGACGCTCGGATACTCGAAACCACGGAGCGCGAGATCGCCCTGGCCCGCAACATCGCCTCTCAGTTCGGCGACGAAATTCCGGGATACCTCGATGAGTACCTTGCAACCTTGGATCAGTGACCTCGGCAAGGCCGTACGGTTAGGGTTGCAGGGGCTGTATAAAGAACCGCCGATGACTGCGGTTCAGTGGGCCGACGAGCATTTCTACATGTCGTCCGAGTCTTCGTATCACGAAGGCAAGTGGACGACTGACCCGTTTCAGGTCGCCATCCTCAACGCGATGGGCAATGACCTGATCGCCGTCGTCAACTTCGTGAAGTCGGCGCGGATCGGTTACACCAAGCTGCTGATGGCCAACATCGGCTACAAGTTGCAGCACAAGCGCCGCAATATCGTGATGTGGAGCCCGACGGACACCGATTCCAAGGGCATCAGCAAGCGTCACGTCGATGGCCTGATCCGTGATGTTCCCGTGATCAAGGACTTGGCGCCCTGGTTTGGCAAGAAGCACCGCGACAACACCATCGAAGCAAAGACCTTCTCGAACCGCAAAAGCCTGTGGATTCGCGGCGGTACCGCCTCGGGCAATTACCGCGAGCTGTCAGCTGACGAAACGATCTACGACGAACTGTCGAATTTCGACCCGGACATCGAGGGCGAGGGCGATGCCGTCACCCTGGGCGACAAGCGCCTCGACGGCGCCACCTACCCGAAGTCGATCCGCGGCTCCACGCCCAAGAAGGCCGGCAGCTGCCAGATCAATAAGGCAGCCGAAGAGTCGCCGATCCGCCTTCGCTTCTACGTTGCTTGCCCGCACTGCCAGCACGAGCAAACGCTCAAGTTCGGCGGCAAGGATTGTGGCTACGGCCTCAAGTGGGAAAAGGACGAGCTCGGTCAGGCCACCAAAGCCTGGTACGTGTGCGAGTGCTGCGCCGAGAACTTCTACCACCAGGACATGGTGGCAGCAGCTCCGCACGGCCGCTGGATCTGCGATGTCACCGGCATCTGGACGCGCGACTCAATGGACTGGTTCGACAAGGACGACCAACCGATCCGCACGCCCAAGTCCGTCGCCTTCTACTGCTGGGCCATCTACAGCACTTGGTCGGCCTGGCTGAAGATCGCCGAAGAGTGGCTGAAGATCAAAGGCGACCGCGAGAAGCTGATCACCTTTACAAACACCACGCTTGGCGAGATGTGGGAGGAGGTGCAGTCCAAGGTCGACTGGGAAGAGCTCTATGGTCGACGCGAGGTTTGGACTGGTCAGGTTCCGCAGCTTGCCGTAGTGCTCACCGGCTTCATCGACACGCAGGACGACCGCCTCGAAGGCCGTGTTTGGGCGTTTGGCCAAGGCGAAGAGGCTTGGCTGGTTTACCGCTTCATCCTCATGGGTGACCCCGCCAGCGAGGAGCTGCAGCGCAAGGCCGGCATCGAGTTGCAGCGGCAGTTCACTCGTGCGGACGGCCTAGTGATGAAGGTTGACCGTTGGGGTTGGGACTCCGGCGGCCACTACACCGACGAGGTGTACGCAGCCAGCCGCAAGCACGGCCTGCTCTGGGTCATTCCGACCAAGGGTGCCAGCCAGTACGGCAAGCCCATCGCCAACATGCCGCGCACCAAGAACAAGGCCAAGGTCTACCTGACCGAGATCGGTACCGACAATGCCAAGGAGCTGATCTACAGCCGCCTCAAGCTGCCGGTCGATACCGCAAAGTCGCAGGCCGGCGTATGCCAGCCTGGCGTGATCCACCTGCCGGCAAACGGCGACATCTGCGACGAGAGCGAGGTCAGGCAACTCACCTCCGAGGTCAAGGTCCCCAAGGTCGTCAATGGCTTGCGCGTGCATCGCTGGGATGCCCAAGGCCGCCGCAACGAAGCGCTCGACTGCCTGGTCGGCGCCATTGCCGCGCTGCGCATCAGCCAGCAACGCTTCGGCTTGGACCTTGATGCGCTGGCTGTGAAGCCAGAGCCAGGTGGCGAGGCCGCAATCGACAACACCAAAGAACGGCCTCGCGCCAAATCCTCCTACTGGAAGAAGAACTGATGGCCTACACCCTGGAGCAGTACGAAGCCCTGAAGGCCGCCTTGGCCGGCGGCGAGCTTCAGGTGCGTTACGCCGACCGCGCCGTCACCTACCGCAGCGTGGACGAGATGATGCGCATCCTCCGCCAGATGGAAGGCGAGCTCGGCCTGAACTCCCACAACAACGGGGGAAGGCGCTACGCCTCCTTCTCGAAAGGCTACTGACATGGGCTTCATGGACAACCTGTTTCCCGGCCGTGCCGCGAAACGCGCAGAAGCTCGCCTGCGGAAAAAGAAGATCGATCTGCAGATCGATATCTTCGAGCGACGTTTCGAGGGGGCCGCCAAGGGCCGCCGCAACGACGGCTGGCGCAGCAGCAGCACCGACGCCAACGCCGAGATTGGCCCAGCCCTGGCCCGCCTGCGCAACCGCGCGCGCGATCTGCGCCGGAACAACCCATACGCGGAGCGCGCCGTCACCGGCATCGCCGACAACGTGGTCGGCGCCGGCATAGTCCCGCGCCCCATGGCGAAGTCAGCCCGCGCCAACAAGAAGCTGATGGACCTGTGGAAGGCCTGGGGCGAGGAGACGCTCTGCGACGCCGACGGGCTGGAGAACTTCTACGGCCTTCAGCACAAGATCATGGAGGCGGTGCCAGAGGGCGGCGAAGTGCTGGTACGCCGGCGCTGGCGCAAGTCCTCGGATGGCTTGCCGGTGCCGATGCAGCTGCAGGTGCTGGAGGCCGACTTCCTCGACGAGGAGAAGCATGGCCCCAACGGTGCCAACGAGATCATCCAAGGCATCGAGTTCAGCCCCATCGGCACGCGAGTCGCCTATTGGCTGTTCGATCAGCACCCTGGTGCCAACAACGCTTGGCGCACATCAACCTCTCGCCGCATTCCGGCTGAGGACGTGATCCACATCTTCCTGCCGAAGCGCCCCGGCCAAGCTCGCGGCTACAGCTGGTTCGCGCCGGTGATGCAGCGCCTGCGCAACTTCGATGAGATGGAGGACGCGGTGATGGAGCAGGCGAAGATCGCCGCCTGCTTTTCCGCCTTCGTCACTCAAGACGAAGGAACCGGTGGCGCCGGTAAGGCGCCTCCGCTCATCGAGAGGGTTGAGCCCGGAATCATCCAGCAATTGGCTCAAGGTGAAAGCGTCAGTTTCGGCACGCCGCCGACGTTCAATGGCTACGACTCCTACGCCTGGCAGGGCCTGCACGCCATCTCTGTCGGCCTGGGTGTTCCTTACGAGCTCACCACTGGTGACCTGAAGGGCGTGAACTTCTCCAGCGGCCGGATGGGCTGGCTGCACTTCGCCCGCCGGGTGGACGTGTGGCAATGGCGGATGCTGATCCCTCAGCTCTGTGTCGGCGTCTGGTCCTGGTTCATGGAGGCGCAGGCCCTGCTGCCGGGTGGCGTGCTCGAGGACGTGAAAGCCGAGTGGACGCCGCCGCGCCGCGAGATGGTCGATCCGAAGTCGGAGATCGAGGCCGTGAAGCAGCGCCTGCGCAATGGCCTGGTCACCTGGCCGGATGCCCTGCGCGAGCTCGGCATCACCGACCCGCAGGCACATGCCAAGAACATCCAGGACGCCAACGCCCTGCTCGACGACCTCGGGCTGATCCTCGACTGCGACCCTCGCAAGGTGCTCGCGGCCGGGTCGGCAGCGGCCGCCACCAACACCACCAAAGAGAAACCGGAAGATGCCGCAGACGACGAACAAGACGCATGAGACCCCCATGCTCACGCTGCGCGCCGCGGTGCGTCCGGAGACGGTCGACATCGAGGCGCGCACCGCTGAGCTGGTGTGGACCACCGGCGCCCAGGGCCGCCGCTGGAACTGGGACGTGGGTTACTACCTCGAGGAACTGGAGGTCAGCGACTCGGCCGTGAAGATGGAACGCCTCAACAACGGCGCTCCTCTCCTCAACGCCCACAACCAGTGGGAGCTGCGCTCGGTACTGGCCGTGGTTGAGAAGGCCTGGCTCGAGAACGGCGAGGGCCACGCCCTGGTGCGCTTCAGCAAGCGCGATGACGCCGACGAGGTGTTCCGCGACGTGAAGGACGGAATCCTCCGGAACATCAGTGTGGGCTACACCGTGCACCGCTACGTCCTGGTAGAGGGCGGTGACGACACCATGCCCATCTACCGCGCCGTGGACTGGGAGCCCATGGAGCTCTCCATCGTGCCGATCGGCTTCGACGACGGCGCCAAGATCCGCAGCGCCAAGACCCCGGCCGAGTACGACGGCCAGCGCTTCAACACCCTGTTCGAAACTCGGGAGGCTGCAGAGCCTGCCGCCCAACCGGCCGCCGTGGCCAACCCCCAAGAGGAAACCGAAATGACCGAAGAAGAGAAACGCGCGGCCGAAGAGCTGATCCGCCGTGATGCCGCCGAGGCCGAGCGCAAGCGCGGCACCACCATCCGCGCCATGGCCAAGAAGGCTGGTCTGGGCGATGACGTCGCGGAGGACCTGATCGCGCGCGGCGCCAGCCAGGCTGAAGCCAGCGCTGCCATGTTCGACCTGCTGGCCGAGCGTCAGCAGCAGAGCCAGCCCGAGTCCCGCAGCACCCAGCCCACCGTTGTCGCCACTGTGGACAACGGCGTGCTGACCGCCAAGCGCGGTGGGATGCTGAACGCCCTGCTGAACCGCTGCAACCCCACCATCAAGCTGGAGGACAACAGCCGCGAGTTCCGCGGCATGCGCCTGATCGACATGGCGCGCGAGTCCATCGAGCTGGTAGGTGGTAGCGTCCGCGGCATGACCCCGCAGGAGGTGGCCCGCGCTGCGCTGGGTTGCGACCGCCAGGCCGTCCGCGCCGCAGGCATGCATTCCACCAGCGACTTCCCGCTGCTGCTCGGCAGCACCGTGAACCGCACCCTGCGCGATGCCTACCAGTTGGCTCCCCAGACCTGGCGCCCGCTGGGTCGCGAGACCACCGTACCGGACTTCCGCGCCGTAACCCGCGCCGCCCTGGGCGACATCTCCGCGTTGGAGAAGGTGCAGGAGCACGGCGAGTACAAGTACGGCACCCTGAACGAAGAGGGCGCCCCGCTGAAGGTGGCCAAGTTCGGCAAGATCATCGCGCTCACCTGGGAAGCCATCGTCAACGACGACCTGGGGGCGCTGACCCGCATTCCGCAAGCACTGGGCGCTGCTGCCGCGCAGACCGAGTCCGACCTGGTCTGGGCGCTGCTGCTGGGCAACCCCAACTTCACCGACAGCACCCCGGTGTTCGACGCCGCTCACGGCAACCTCGCCGCCAGCGGCGGTGCGATCAACACCACCACTCTGGCCGCCGCCCGCGCCGCCATGCGCAAGCAGAAGTCCAAGGCCGGCGCCTTCCTCAACATCGGGCCGGAGTTCCTGGTGGTGGGCCCGGACAAGGAGCTGGAGGCCTTCCAGTTCACCAGCTCCAACTATGTGCCGGCCAAGAACGCTGACATCAACGACAGCCGCAACGCCTCGCTGACCGTGATCGTCGACGCGCGCATCACCGGTAACCAGTGGTACCTGTACGCCGCTCCTGGCGTCGTGGATACCTTCGAGTACGCCTACCTGGAAGGCGAGCAGGGCGTCTTCACCGAGACCCGTGAGGGCTTCGAGGTGGACGGCATGGAGATCAAGGCGCGCCTGGTCTTCGGTGCGGCCTGGATCGACTACCGCGGCGCCTACAAGAACCCCGGCGCCTGATCCGTCGCCACCCAACCCTGCAGGGCGCCTTCGGGCGCCCTTTCTGTTTCTGCTCCTGACCCTCCTCGAGGTGACACATGAAGACTTTCATCCAGCACGGCGACTGCATCACCGTACCGGCGCCCACCGGCGGCACTCTGTCCGGCCAGCTCCTCAAGGTCGGCGCCTTCGTCGGCGTGGCCGCCACCACCGAAGCCCAGGGCGACCCCGTGGTCCTGAAGCTCTCGGGCGTGTTCGAGCTCACCAAGATCAGCGCCCAGGCCTGGGCCGTCGGTGACCCGGTGTTCATGAACACCACCAGCCGCGCCCTGACCAACGTCTCGGCTACCGGGCTGGTGCTGGTCGGCGCCGCCACCGAAGTGGCTGCCAACCCCTCTGCCGTTGGCCGTGTTCGCCTCAACGGCGTATCCGCCCCGGCGGCCGTGGCCTAACCATGGCCTGGGCCGACATGCGCGACCGCATGCACAACCGGGTGGTCGCGCACCTCAACGACGGCACGGCCGAGTACCGGGGCCTCAATGGAGCGCCCCCGGTGCGCTGCCTGCCGGTGATCGTCGACAACAACCTGATGCAGAACGGCCCCGAGGGCCTGATGCGTTCGGACATGGTCGGCGTGAGCTGGCGCAAGCCGCTGCTGGAGACGGCGGAGCGGGGCGGGATCTTCCTGCACTGCGGTCGCCGGCTGATCGTCGAGGACGTCATCGCGGACGACGGGCACATGGTGACCGCCGCCTGCATGGAGGACGCATGAGCAACATCCTCACCGCCGTCCGCCAGGCGCTGATCACGAAGGTCCAGGGCATCACCACCGACAACGGCTTCAACACCAACCTCGGCCATCAGGTGAAGACCGGTTGGTTGAACGAGGTGCTGCCACCGAAGGGGCCGCCGCTGAGCGGGCTGCCCGAGCTTTTCGCCTTGATCCAGAAGGCACCGAACCGGCCGCCCGAGCGCGGACCAGCGGCGATCAAGGCCTACCCAGGGTTCTTCGTAATCGGCCTGGTCAAGTGCGACCTGGCCACCTACGAGGACGCCCTCGACGCCATGGAACTGGATATCTGCCAGGCCCTGCTGCCGGCATCCGGCGTGTTCCCGCAGGGATTCCCGTCGGGCGTCACCGGGCTGTCGCTGGGCGCCTCGGAGCCCTTCCCGCCAGGCGATGGCCAGCGCTACGCCGGCGTCCTGATCCCCATCCACATCACCACCATCATCCAGGAGCGAATCCGCCGATGAGCACTGAAAAAACCGTGCAGCTGGTCGAGGTAGAGCTCGCCGGCGAACACACCCACAAGGGCGTCGACTACGGCGTCGGCGCCAAGATCAAGGTCACCCCCAAGCAGAAGGACTTCCTCGAGGAAGCCGGCAAGCTGAAGGGCTCCGCAACCAAGGCCACTCCGGCCGCCACTCAGGAAGCCTAAGTCATGGCAATCGAGAAAGAGACGGTCGTCATCGGCGGCTGGTTGAAGCTGCGCCCTGCTGGAAGCTCCATCCCGTTCCAGAAGGTGGGCCTGGTGTCCACCATCACGCACGCCACCGAAACCAACACCCTGACTCTGCCCGATACCACCACCCCCCAGGGCGGCGAGTACGACAGCCTGGATCGCGCAACCGGCGTGACCCTCACCATCAACTTCCGCGAGATCTACTCCTGGGTGCTGGCCGCCCTGGTGTGGGGCGACGTGAGCGCCGTTGCCGCAAGCACCGTGACCGGCGAAGAGCACGTGGCCACCGTCGACGGCACCATCGCCCTGGCGAAGCTGCCGCTCTCCATCACCGGCGTCAGCAACGCGGCCGGCACCACCGACTTCGACGAGTTCGACGACTGGGTGATGACCGGTTCCGGCCTTGAGCCTGTCGCGGGTGGCGCTCTGGAGGATGCCATCAAGGCTTCCCCCTCGGGCACTCCCTACGTGGTCAGCGTCGACTACTCATCGGCCAACGAGGACGTGATCGAGGCCCTGACCAACAGCGGCCAGACCTTCGAATTCCTGTTCGAGGGCGAGAACGCCGCCGGTACCCAGAAACGCGTGATCGCTCGCTTCTGGCGCGGTCGCCTCAACCTGGCCACCACCATGGACTGGATCAACACCGAGGACTTCGGCGGTTTCGAAGCCACGGCCAAGATCCTGCAGGACCCGACCAAGGTCGGCGCCGGCAAGTCCAAGTACTTCCACATCCGGAAGGAAAAGGCGGCGGCCTGATCGGCGGAAACGAAGAGCCCCGCTCAAGGGCGGGGCTTCGGCTTATGGCATTCGACGCTGGTGTTCTGCTACTCGATGGGAAGGCGCTTGCCCAGGTAATCCAGTGCTTCCTGCTCAACGGCTGTGACGGTCTTCCCAGTGTTAACGATAGCCCTGCAGGCAAGCAGCAAGCTTCTGGTCGTTGATGCGTTTCCGCGCGAAGCGACCTTCCCGGCGGAGACCTTGAAGCCATGCAGGCTCGGCGCGTCGAACGCGTAGAGCAGCTCCCTGGCGGCACTTTCATCGATTCGGAAGTCGCGCGTGAGCACCTTGAGGAAGCCGGCTATGACCTTCAGTTCGGGCGCCCTCACCTGGCCATCAGCTTTCGCGACATAGAGGAGAACCTTCAGGGCGTCCGGGTGATTGCGATACAGCAGGTCGAGCGTGTACCTCAGCGTCTGCTTGTAGTTCGACATCAGGTGCTCGTTGATATTGCTTACCACCTCGCCTGTGTTCGCGTTTACGCAGGAGAGCACCCTGTCATACCGGAAAGTCCGGCGCTGCTCGCGCAGATGGCAGAGACCATCCATTTGTTCTTCGTCGAAGTCTGTTACGGATACTCCGCGCTGGGTGATCTCTCCGCCGAAGTCCTCGTAGCAGATGGTGAGCGTCGTGATTGTGTTCGGAGGGCGGTTTGACATTGGCTGTCCCTGCCATTCAGTGGGGATCTGAATCTATCGGTCACAGTAGCGCGCTGTGAAGATGTGGTTTTGAACAGTGCACATGTTGCTCTGTGAGCCTGTAGATCAGCTCTGCTACATTCCTGTCAAATCGAACAGGAGAGCACCATGTTTGCGGGTAGGTCTATCAAGGAATGGATTGGATTGGCCGCGTTCGTGGCTGTTGGGCTTTTCGCAGTGAAGGCCTATTACGGTTCTTCGGGGACCATTCCCGTGACTACTGAGCCTCACGCGGCGCCGATTGATGAGGCTGCTCTCAGCAAATACAGCCGCGCCAACTACCCTCGGACATATGAGGTGTGGGGGGATGAGGGTGTAGAGCGGATCAAGGAGCGTGAGATAGCAGCCGCAAACTATGTCGCTAGGTCGGGTCAGTGCGATCGAGTCACATACGTAGGGCTTTCGGAGAACGAGAGCTCTCCGCCTGATGAGGTCGTGGTTTACGTCGACTGTGAGAATAAAAACAGGTTCTACGTTGGGTCCTACGAATTGACCAAGGAGCCGTGGTTCCTGAAGGTCCGAAAAAAGATCCACTGACCAATGCACACCACAAACCCGCTTCGGCGGGTTTTTTGTTTTCTGGAGGAAAGAATGTCGGGACAGTCTGGGCTTGTGGCCCACAAGTTTGGCGGGCACGAGGTCATCGTGCGCGAGCTCACCGTTGCTGATGTGCGAGCACTGATGGGGCGCGCCCCGGACAACGACCTTCTCGGGGCGGTGCTTTTCGAGGAGATCGCCCTGGTGGACTTGCCGGTCTTTACCAACCTGACCGCCGAGAAGATCGAGCTGATGCGACCCAGCGAGCTGCGTCAGGTGATCAGCGCCTGCAAGGAGGCCAATCCGGATTTTTTCGGAATGCTGGCCCGGCAGCAGAAGCGCATGGAAGCCCGGTGAGGCAACTCGACTCCCTCATCTGCGCCCTGGTCCGTATCGGCCACCACGATGTGCTCCGGTATCCCTGGGGTCTGTTTCTCAGAGCCTTGAAGGTTGATAAATGACTACCGAGATCGAATTTCGGCTGACGGCCGACCTTGATTCGGCCGTGAAGGAAGTGGCCGGCTTCCGGAAGGAGTACGCCGAGCTCGTCAAGGCAGTGGAGAAGCCGCTGCGTCAGGTGAATGCCTTTCGTGCTCTGGAAGATGGCCTGGAAGCCATGGGCAAGGCGACTGCCGAAGCCCGTGCGCGGGTGCGGGAGCTTGGCGCTGAACTGATCCGCACCGAGTACCCATCCGAGCAGCTGCAGAACTCCTACCGCGTCGCTACAGCTGAGCTGAAGAAGCTGGAGCGCCAGGAGGCCGTCCAGGTAAACCGCCTCCGGACGATGCAGAAAGAGCTGAAAGAGGCTGGCGTCGACACGACGAACCTCGTTCGTGAGCAGCGCCGCCTAGCTCAAGAGCTGACCACCAACCTTTCTGCGGGCCGGGCCGATGCTGCCCGCAATGGGATTCGCGCCCTCGCCGCCGAGCAGAAGCGCCTGCAGGTGGTCCAGCGTCAGAACACTATCGATGCTGCGCGCGCCGACTTCGGCGTGAACCGTGCCCGCGAGGCAACGACGGCCATTCAGAAGCTGGAGCAGCAATTTCGCCTTCTCAAGGCGTCGGGAACCCTGACCGCCAACGAACTGGCCATTGCTCAGCGGAACTATACCAATCAGGTGGAGGAGGCTCGTCGAGAGCTGGCGCGCCTGAATGGCGAGCAACAGAAGGGCGCCTCGAGTCGACTGTCTGGCGTCTCGCTTGGGCAGTATGCCGGCCTTGCTGGTGCTGGGCTTGCTGCAACACAGACCTTCCGTGCCTACGTTCAGGCAGCTGACAGCGTGCAAAACATGAACGCCCAGCTGCGACTGGCAACATCGAGCCAAGAGGAATTCAACAGAGCCCAGGAAATCACCCGGGAAATCGCCACTACGAACATGGTTCCGCTCGAAGACACCGTGAAGCTCTACGCGCGCCTGAATGTGCCGCTCAAGGCCATGGGCCGGAGCCAGGAAGACACTGGGAGAGTGATCGATATCGTTGCGAAGTCGCTGAGGATCAGCGGTGCTTCTGCGAGCGAAGCATCTTCCACGATCCAGCAATTCTCCCAGGCTCTGGGCTCTGGGGTTCTCAGGGGTGAGGAGTTCAACGCAGTTTCGGAGAACTCGCAGCGTCTTCTGAAGGCTTTGGCTGATGGAATGAAAGTCCCGGTCCAGTCTCTGCGCGATATGGCGTCCGAGGGAAAGCTGACTGCCTCTGTGATCGTTGATGCCTTGTTGCCGCAATGGCAGAAACTCACCGACGAGGCTCAGCAGCTTCCGCAAACCGTGGGCGGTCAATTCGTGGTGCTGAAAGACCGCATAAATCTGGCGCTTGGTGGTGTTAAGACCAAGCCGCTGATCGATCAGATGAAGGAGCTGGGGGACACGATTAGCGAGCCGAAGACCGCTGAGAATCTGAACACGATTGGTGCCGCCTTTATCCGCCTCGGAAGCTGGGGGACTATTGCGCTATCCAATGTGACCGAGGGAATCAACGGTGCGACCTATAGCGTCGCTCGCCTCTTTGGCCAGATTTCCGAGGTAGATCGCGCGGAACAGGAGATCCGCAGGCTTGAGAACGCGATTGAAGGGGTCGGTGTGCTGGATCTCCTGTACACCGACGATGAGCTTAAGAAGAAGCTGAAGGAGTGGCAGGACTACCGCGCCAAGCTCATCAAGGAAATGACTGGCTCTACGGAGGAAGAGCGAAAGCTCCAGGAGCAGCGCAATGCCGACGCCAAGGCCGCAAATGCCGAGTACATGGAGGAGCTGCGCAAGTCGCGGACCGAGGCGGAGGGCGAGCGGGCTGAGTTCGTCAAGGGACTGGAAAAGAACATCAAGGCTCAAGAGAAGCTGGAAAAGGATGCTCTGACCAGGCTGGGCAAGATTCGCGATGAACGGGCCTCGATCGAGAAGAAGTACGCCGATGCTCAGACGGCTCTCAGCGGCGCGCCTGAGGCGAAGAACACCTACGGCACCGCCCAGCGCTTGAAGGTTGCTGCCAGCCAGGCCCTGCAGAAGGGTGACTTCACCACGGCGAAGAAGCGGGCCGACGAAGCCCTGAAGGTGATCCTCGCCATCGAGGAGGCCGGGGGCAACACGCTGGGGCTTCGCGGCTTCGCCAAGGAGCTCGAGAAGATCGAGCTCGCGGCCACTGACTTGGAGAAGGCCAAGGCCGACAAGTCATTGGAGGAAATCCGCAGCAAGATATCCGACCTGCAACAAGGCCTGGATGAGCTGAAGAACGTCCAGATCACCGTGACTATGTCCGACGAGGAGGCCAACAAGGTCCTGGCGAAAATGCAGGACCTGGCCACCAAGGCCGGGAAGATCTTCCAGTTCCAGCTCAACCCGCTGGTTACCGGTACGGATCAGCAGCAGGCCATGGCGCTGCAGGGTGACAGCAAGGTGTCGTTCCCGACGGAGGGCGATACCACCAAGAAGGAGGCGGAGAAGCTCGGCGCTGACGTCAGCAAGGAGATGGTCGTCGAGCCGCAGCTCAAGAAGCCGCAGGCGTTCCAGGACGGGACCAGCTTCAGCCAATTCCCTCCGACCGAGGTGACGCCCGAGCTCAATGCAGAGGCCGCCACTGTCGTGCAGAGCCAGATCGCCACGCTGGCGCAGCAGTTCCAGCAGCAGCTCACGGTTCCGGTTACGCCGGTACTGGAGAAGAGCGGGAAGTACTACGTCAGCGCTGACGGCACGGGGTACAGCCAGTTCCCGGAGGGCTATGCCGCCGGCGGTTGGACTGGGCCTGGCGGGAAGTATCTGCCTGTGGGTGTGGTTCATGCCGATGAGCACGTGCAGCCGAAGGAGGTGGTCAACGAGCCAGGTGCGCTGTCATTCCTGGAGACCATCCGACGCAATGGCTTTCAGAACACGATGTCTTCGCTTACCGCCAGGCTGCGCAGAGGGTTCGCCGAGGGAGGCCTGGCAACCGCCGGCACCCGTCCTAACATACCGCTGATCTCGCCCTCGTCGCTGGCTGGCTCTGGCAATTCGCTGGCCGACTACGGTTCGCTTCAGATCAACCTGCCGGACGGAACCTCGTTCCCGGCCATGGTGCAGCACGACACCGCCAAGGAAATTCGCCGCCAGGCACGTATGCGCGGCAAATCCTCTACCCGATAAGGACCAACCATGATCCCGGACGTCATGCTCGGCGGTATCCCGCTGAAGGGCTTCTGGAGCGGACCCGTGCTGCAGGAGTATTCGCCGATTGGCGGATCGACTGTTGTGCGGCGCTCTGGCGGTGCGGCGGTGAAGATGCAGCACTGGCGGAAGATGAGTATCAGCCTGCGCGGCAGCGGCTGGATGGGCCCAGGGCTTTCGGCTCTGGACTTCAGCCAGCCGCTGGAGCTGCGCTGCACGAAGCAGCTCTCTATCAGCACCACTTCGCTCACCGGCTCCATCGTCGGTACCGCGCGCCCTGACAAGGCGCCCTGGGCGCTGGCGCTGGTCGGCCGCGAGTGGATGGAAACGCCTGTCGCCATGACCGGCAACGCCTTCACCATCACCGAAGTACCGGGCGCCGCTCTCTACCAGGTCTGCTGGATGCCGCAATTCACGGTGTTCTGCGAACCGCCGCCGGAGTCCATGGACCCGCAGGCCAACACCCACGACTGGACCATCACCGCCGAGGAAGTCTGATGCAACTGAATGGCTCGCCGATCAACGGGGCTCCGCTGAACGGCGGCCTTGCTGTGGGCGCTCCACCGGCGCCGGTGACGATTGATCCTGTGGTGTCGGTGCTGTGGTCGGTTCGGCTGATGCTCAACGGCGTGGACTCCAGCCACCTGCTGGCGGGTTCCATCAGCATCCAGAGGGAGGAGGGCGCCCGCAGCATCGCCGACTTCGACCTGCAGTTCCTGGGCGAAGCGGTGAACCCGGCCAGCTACCAGGGCCAGAAGGTCGAATTGTCATTCATGGTCTGGAATGGCTCTGGCTGGGATGCGGCGCTGTGCTTCCGAGGGCAGATCACCGGCCCGCAGTTCAACCTGCAGACCCGGGTGCTCTCCTGCGAGTGCAGCGACCGCCTCAACGAGATCGTGGAGGCCATGGACGTGGCCGGCATAGACGCCATCACCGGCGGCCTGTGGTCGGCGGATGTGTTCGAGGAGGTCGAGGGGCGCTCGCGCTGGGACTATGCATCCGAGCGGATGAGCACCCGTCCGGCAAGCCTGCAGCTCAGCCTGGAGGGCGCGCTGCAGGTAACGGAGTGGGCGCCGACCCCCGAGCCGCACTTCATCGTCCCGGCCGGGGCGGTGCTGTTCGAGTCCATCGAGTGGATACCGGTGGAGCTGAGCGAGCGGATCAACGTCGTGGAGATCGAGGGCGACTACCGGTTCCCTCGGCTGCGTGAGCGCCACCAGCCGTTCTTCTGGGAGCATCCGTCCTGGGTTGGCCTGACAGTTATCGACGGCTTCTGCTTCAACCACCGTGAGGACGGAACCGAGCTGCCGGATATCGCAATGGTCACTCAGGCCAGCGAGGATGCCGGCTATCAGGCGATCATCAACGTCGTATGGGAACGGCTTCCGCCAACTGGGTCCGGGGCTCTGTGTGACCCGCCGTCGGGCTGGACCAACCCTTACCCTGACCTGCTGGTGCGCGCCACTTGGGACAGCGCCATGCGCTGGGTCCAGCCGGTGACGGAGCAGTACAAGCTGCGCATCGAGGCGCCGGCCAGCGTGACCCAGGCGGGCGAGGTGATCGACCGGGAGCGGGTGGCGATCGAGACCGAGAGCGACCGCGCCGACTCCTTCGAGGATGCGACCTTTACCGGGCCGGACGCAGATGCAGTGCAGGATGCCCTGGGCGACTGGGTGGTGGACATTCGCGAGGACGAGCGACGGGCCCAGGCCTTGAGCTGCCTGATGCACGTCGGACGGGTGAAGATCCTTGGCGCCCACCGAGGCAACCGGTTCGGCTACCAGCTCCCGACGGCGGACTGCCTCGCTATTCGCCTGGAGCACACCGGGCGGGTAGAGGACGTGATCCTGGGGCGCAACATCGTCTGCCAGGCTCGGATGTTCAGCATCGCGCACCAGTGGGACCTGGACAGCGGCTCGGCCGTCACCTCGATTCAGTTCGCGGTGAGCCAGGGCGGCGGTGATGACACCGACCCGCTCACCGTTCCGGGCGCCCCGGCCAGCACGCCATCCGGCGAAGTGCCGGTGCTGATCCAGCTGCCGACCCAGCTCTCCGGCCACGTCGACAGCCCGCCCTACGACGAGGACCTGCTCGGGTTCTCCGGCAACTACACCAACTACAACTCGACGCAGGACAAGTTCGAGCGTCGCTTCGACCTGGAAGCACCGGAACAGCCTGCCGACCACCGTGACGAGTACGAGGTGGAGCAGGCGCAGACCTACAGGGTCGCTGTGCCGAACGACCTCCTGGAGCTGTAAATGACCCTTGCCCAAGAACGCGCCGCTATCCGCGCTGGGGTGAGTTCGTCCCGAGCGAGCTCGCTGAAGCGTGATCTGAACAGCCTGGAAACCAGCCGCCGGCGCACGCAGGAGCTGAACACCATCGAGCGCAAGGGCTTGCGCCCGGCGACACGGGGCCGTGGCGTCTGGGTAGAGCCTGCCGCTACCGGCGGAACAGGGGAGGGCGTGGCCTGGCCTCTGACCGAGCAGACCAAGGTGGATGGCGACGGTGACACGGTGCCGGACCGCACCTACTACGCCGACCTGGTGCTGACCACCAGCGAAGGCATTTTCACCTTGGAGATTCCACCGGTGCACATCATGAAGTTCCGCGACGCGGACAACGTGGCGGATCACCAAGTGATCCTGGCGGAGCCGAAGCGATGATGAACATCGGCGGCGTCCCGACCGACGCCGTAAACGTTTGGGGCTGGCCCTGGCATGGCCTGATACGTCCGGCGGCCAACCCCAGCCAGGGCGAAATCGTGCTGCCCAACGGACAGACCAAGGAGCACCCGCTGACGGGCAGCACGAACTACCGCATCTACGTGCCCGGCACGCCCGCAGTCGTGCGCACCCCGGAGCAGCTGGCAGCCGATGAGGCTGCAGGCCGTGAGTGGTGGAACGAGGCGATCCTCAGCGGGACCTCCCTCTACGGCCAGGACCTGGGCGGCTGGCTCTACTGCTCGCCGGACGGGACGCGCTGGATCATCAACCTGGATGGCGCCCAGGCGCGGCGCATGGGCGAGTTCGGAAAGCCCCCACAAACCAAGGCCATAACGGTGACCTGGCCGGCGGACAACGGGCAGAGCACCCCGAGCCTGGATTTCGGCGAGGGCGAAGCGCCGGTGTTCCAGTGGCCGGTCCCGATCGACATCAGCAGCGACGGCCGCAAGGCCATCTTGATGCTGTACATGCGTGACGTGGCCTACGGCCCGCTGGAGCGGCCCATGCCGGTGGGGTTCCTGCTGGTGGAGGTCACCGGCGGCGCCGCTACGCCGTTCGCTGCCAACATCACCGTGCTCTACACCCGGGCCGAGACACTGGGAACCTCGGGCTACACCTCCGACCTGGTGGTGGAGCACGACGGCACCGGCAACCCCATCTCGGCGAACGGCACGGAGACGCGGGAGATCATCGACCGGATCTGGGCGGCCTGGTTCAACGAGTCCGGTGTGCCGATCCCGTGCCTGCTGTACCGGCGCGAGGAGGCCGAGCAGCACATGACCGTCGATGGCGGCACGAAGCGATCGAGGTTCCTCTGGCAGCTGAAGGTCGATGAGACCCAGGCCTGCGAGATGGACCTGGCCAGCCTGTTCAATGAGTCGCCGCCGGGCACCATCACGGCTTCCGGCACCCTCAACGGGGAGACGATCTACAGCCAGACCTTCTCTGGCGAGGAGTCGCCGGTTGATGCGGTCGGGCCGCTGACTCTGCGCGAACGCCTGATGCCGCGCGACTCTATCGGCGGCGTCCTGGCTGGCGATCATGCGGACATCGTGGCGTTCTCCAACAACCTGATCGGGCTCTACGTGAGCCTGCAGGAGACTGGGGCGCCCCAGACAGTGCACCGCTACATCGGCGCTGCCTGCCCGACTACTCCGCTTGGCCCGCTGGTCATGAACGAGAGCCACCAGGCAGCGATCGTCACGTTCCCCGACCGCAATCGCCTGTATGGGCCCAGGCCCTACTGCGCCTGGAACCCTGTTACTCACATCGCCTCGGCCTTGTCGGCTGGGATCGTAGGATGGATCTGATGGCCAAACCTTTGTTCGTGAACAACTGGACGGCGACCCTGCAGGCCGAGCTGGCCGCCGGCGCCACCAGCATGACCGTGGAGACCGACCGCGCTGCGTTGCTCACCGGCCTGACTGGTGGCGACTACTACCTGGCTACCCTGGTGGGCTTCGATGTGGCGGGCCAGGAAAACGCCTGGGAGATCGTGAAGGTCACCGCCAATGCGTCGGGCGTGCTGACCGTCGCTCGTGCCCAGGAAGGCACCGCCGACAGACTCTGGCCCTCGGGTAGCAAGGTCAGCGGCCGCGCCACGGCGGGTCAGCTCGCTCTGCTCCGCGACTCCGGTGGCGGAACTGGCCCTGGCGGCGGCATCGACGACGTGACCGACGATGGCCGCCAGTATCAGCGCCGCTTCGAGGAGTGGGTGGCGGTACCGGTGTTCGAGATACCGGAGGACGCCTGGACTGACAACATCCCGGTCAGCTTCACCAACTCGACGCAGTTCCTGACCGCGAACACCGTCTACCTGGTGCCGTTCGTGCCGCCCCATGACATGACCGTCGATCAGGTGTCGATGATCATCACCACGGCGGCGGCCTCCAGCGTGATCACCATGAAGATCTACGAGTCGGATGCAGCAGGATGGCCAGGTGCTGGCTTGTCTGGTGCCTTGGGTAGCGTCTCGGCTGCTGCTACGGGCCAGGCCACTGTGACCCTGGACGTTCCGGCCGTCTTGGCTGGCGGTCGCCGCTACTGGCTGGCTGCTCACCCGAACGGCTCCCCGTTCGTTCGCGCGGCCTCTGTGGGCACACCCGTACTGGGCACCTCGGCTGACGGCAACAGCCGCTACACGCTGCTGCAGCGCTCGATCAGCTGGTCAACCGGCGCACCCGACACCTGGGAATTCCTGCGCTCCGACCTGGCCGCCGCCAACCCGCCGCTCTTCCGCCTGCACCGCGCCGCCGGCGCCTGACACCCCTGACACAAGGAGTAGCCAGCATGACGCCGGCCCGCCTAGACCTGCCCATCATTCCGGGCGCCACGCTGCAGCAGCCGCTCCTGCTGATGCAGCCTACCTACACCTACAAGCCGATCACGGCGATACAGCAGACGGCCCCGCTGAAGATGACGGTGCCAGGCCACGGCCTGCCCGGGGAATGGATGACCTGGTGCGAGGGAATCCAGCAGGGCCAGGGCCTGAACCTGGACAAGGCCACCGCCGTGGGTCGCATGACCCGCGTAGTCGACGCCGATACGGTCGAGTTCAACGACATCAACGGGCTGCAGCTGAAGGCCAGCGGAGGCGTGCTGGTCTTCCAACTGCCGGTGGACCTCACCGGCATGGTGCCCCGAGTCGAGATCCGGGGGGAGGGCGCCGAGCCCATCGTGCTCACGCTGGGCGACGGGCTGACCGTAACCGGCCTGGGCCAGCTGCTGATTGTGCTCACCCCCGAGCAGACCGCTGCCATCACCTGGACGCGCGGCGAATGGGACCTTGACCTCACCTACACCGATGGGCGCGTTGAGCGCTGGCTGCGCGGCGAGGTGGTGGTTACCGAGGGTGGAGGGTGCTGCCATGGCTGATAACCCGCCCGCAGTAGTGGTGGCGCAGCCGGTAGCGATTGTGGTTCAGCCCAGGCCGGCACCTGCCTTGGTGGTGGCCACCGGGCCGCAAGGTCCATCCGGCCGTGACGGCGCCCCGGGCGGAACGACCTTCCAGTGGGATCAGACCATCGCCCTGGCGGTGTGGACCGTCCCTCACAACCTTCAGCGCTTCCCCAGCGTCACCGTCGTTGACCACCTCGGCAACCGGGTAGAGCCCGACGTCACCTACATCGACGACAACATCGTTCAGATCATCCACGGGCGGCCCGAGATCGGCCGCGCGTACTTCAACTAGGAGCACCCCATGAAGCAAACGAACACGCTTGACCTCAACGGCTTCAAGGCCATCAACCTCGCGGACGGGGTGAATCCGCAGGACGCGGTTACCCGCTCCCAACTGGATGCGGCAATCCAGGGCTTCGCCTGGAAAGCTCCGGTGCGCGCGGCCACCACGGCGAACATCACGCTGTCCGGCACCCAGACAATTGACGGCGTCGCCCTAGTGGCCGGCGACCGCGTGCTGGTGAAGAACCAGTCGACCGCATCGGGCAACGGCATCTACCTGGCGGTCTCCGGCAGCTGGACCCGTTCTACCGATTTCGATACTGCCGCCGAGATGCTGGGCGCCGCTGTTTTCGTGAGCGAAGGCACCACCCAGGGAAACCAGCAGTGGAAGATGACCACCGATGCCCCGATCACGGTAGGCACCACCGCCATCGTCTGGGAGCAGGTCGGAGGCGGTTCGAGCTACACCGCAGGCAACGGCATCACCATCACCGGCGGTGTCATCGCGGTCGATACCTCCGTCACTGCCCGCAAGATGTCGGCCACCATCGGCGACGGCACGGCCACGACGATCACCGTCACCCACAACCTCAATACCCAGGACGTGGTCGTCAGCGTGCGCGAGGCCTCGACCAATGCCGGGGTGATCGCTGACTGGGTGGCCAACGGGGTGAACACGATTCAGCTGACCTTCGGTACGGCTCCCACCTCCGGGCAGTACCGCGTGACGGTGACCGGCTGATGCGTGCCGTAGGAGCCATAGACCCAGGCCCTATCCTCACGGTGGCATCGGCTGCGACGACAGACATCGGCGCTGCCCGCGCGAATACACTGAGCATCTCCGGCACCACCGGCATCACCTCGTTCGGGACTGCGCCGGCCGGCACAACGCGCTGGCTGACCTTCCAGGGCGTGCTGACGATCACCTACAACGCCACATCGATGATCCTGCCTGGCCTGGCCAACATCACCACGGTCGGCGGTGATACGGCTCTGTTTGTCTCGCTGGGGGGCGGGAACTGGCGGTGCATGGACTACATGCGCGTTGCCGCGATGCCGGCACTGACCATTGATAAAGGTCTCGCCACTGCCTGGGTCAACTTCAACGGCGTGACCATGTCGATCAAAGGTGCGCATAACGTCGCGTCTGTGACGCGAGTGTCGGCCGGGGTCTACACCATTAACTTCGTCAACCCGATGGCGAACGCCAACTATGCAGTCGGCTACTCGGCCGGCACGGGCAATGGGCGCTGGATGTACCTCTACAACGGGACGTTCAACACGACTGACAGCACGAGCACGAAGACAACGACGTCAGTGCGGGTGATGTTTGCGGACGGCGGCGGCAGCGCTGTGGACAACGCTGACATCTCGGTAATCATATTCGGGGGCATGTGATGAGCCAGGTAATTCTCTTGCCGGACGGTGCAGTGATGGCGGTTGCGCCTGGTATCAAAATCGAAGCTCTGGCCGCAAAAGTGGGCGGGCGCGTCATTCCGTCATCGGAAATTCCCAGGACCGAGCAGGATATCCTCACCGAGCTCACTGGCTGCGTGCAGCGCCACATGGACACCGTGGCGCGGGAGCGACGTTACGACAGCATCCTCAGCCTGTGCACCTACGCCACCAGCACCAACCCTCAGTTCCAGGCCGAGGGCCAGGCCGGCGTGGAGTGGCGAGACGCTTGCTGGGCTCTGGGCTACCAGCTGGTGGCCGACGTGAAAGCAGGCGCACCCATTCCCACCGAGGCCGAACTGCTCGCCATGCTTCCGCCGATGAGCTGGCCGCCGCAGGCCGAACCTACCTGACAGCCCCGCCAAGCGCGGGGCTTCTTGTTTCTGGAGAACACCATGGATCTACAACAGGTCCGCCGGGAGATCATCGCCCCGGCGTTTTTGCTGCTGCCTGACCGCATGGGGGGCAAGAAGGCCGAGGTGATGCTGCTGGCCATCGGGCTGCAGGAGAGCCGCTTCCTTCACCGCCGGCAGATCTACGGCCCCGCCAAGAGCTTCTGGCAGGGGGAGAAGGGTGGCGGCATGGTCCACGGCGTTCCGCGCCACGTGGCCACCATGCGCACCGCCGCGAAGGTGCTCGAAGCCCGTGGCGTGCCCCCGACCGATGACGCCATCTACGCCGCGATCGAGACCGACGACATCCTGGCCTGCTGCCTGGCGCGCCTGCTGCTGATCACTGATCCCATGGCCTTGCCGGAGATCGGGGCGCCACGTGCTGCCTGGGAGATGTACCTGCGCACCTGGCGCCCCGGTAAGCCGCACCCTGAGACCTGGCCAGCGCTCTACCAGCAGGCCGTGGAGGCAGTGCAGTGACCGCCCTGCCGGTTCGACTGCTGGTGCTGATGGTCGCCTGCGCCATAGCGGCTGTTGCCGGAGCGATGGTCAACGGCTGGCGCTGGGAGGCGAAGCTGGCCACCGCCAACCAGGTGCACGCCGACACTCTGGCCGAAATCGACCGCGCCACGGCAAGGCAGATGCAGACACAGCACGAACAGCAGGCGGACCTACAGCGTCGCCTGGCTCTCACCGAACAACAGCACTACCAGGAGCTAGCACATGCTCAGGAAAACACTGATCGGCTGCGCGCTGATCTCGCTGCTGATCGCCAGCGGCTGCTCGTCAAGGTCCGAAGTCCGGCCAGTTGCGGTGGAGTGCCCACCGCCTCCGGCGCCTCCGGCGTGGATGATGGAGCCCAGTACGCCGAACTTCACCCAGCGACTGCAGCAGATCTTGCCGCCCTCGCCGGAGATGCAGACCGCTGCGCCGTGAGGCTGAAGGGTCTGCAGGCGTGGGTCATCGAGTTGGGAACTAAGGGAAAATAGTTGCCCAGAACGGGCGAGGATGGCTGTCTAATTCTAAGTGACGCTAACCCGATTTATGCGGCCTCTGGAAGGGCTATCTCGGGATTTCCAATTAGACAGCTGGTCGCGGAAGCGCGGATGAATAAAGGCGCCGAGCTCTCAAATCACCATACTGCTGCATCATCGGCGTGTGGTCGGAGAGGTCCTGGGTATCTTTGGCCATCGGTCAGCGCATCTGTCTTGAAAGTGGGGCGGCAAGGACGTTCGGCAGGAGGGCGGCGATGCCCGGCCTTGCGCGCAAAAGGCGCTAGTGTACGGTATCCCGCTCGCCCGCTTTAACCCCGGAGTGCACATGTCCGATATCGATTCACGACTGACCGAACTGGCCGCGCGCCTTGGCCAGCAACTACGCCTCGTGGGCGCCCAGGTGACCACCGCCGAATCCTGCACGGGTGGCGGCATTGCCGAGGCGATCACCCGTATCCCCGGGAGCTCGGCCTGGTTCGAGGCGGGCTACATCACCTATTCCAATGCCCAGAAGACCCGCCAACTCGGGGTTGCGCGCGAGCTGTTCGGTCGCGTCGGCGCGGTCAGTCGCGAAGTCGTCGAAGCCATGGTGCAGGGGGCCCAGGCGGCCAGCGGTGCACGTTTCGCGGTGGCCGTCAGCGGCGTCGCAGGACCGGACGGCGGTTCGCTGGAGAAGCCGGTCGGCACCGTCTGGCTGGCCTGGGCCGATGGTGGCTCCATCCAGTCGTGCCGCTGTCAGTTCGAGGGTGATCGCCAGTCGGTCCGCCAGCAGACGGTGGCCAAGGCCCTGGATGGGGTGATCCGACTAGCTGCAGGAGAAAAAGCGTCCGAGGGGTAGGCGCGCGACTTGCCCTATGGAATAATACTGGCTACTTATACAGTTGTTGGTGGCCGTCAGGCCCTCTTGATTAGCGAGGACTTCAATGGACGAGAACAAGAAGCGTGCTTTGGCGGCTGCCCTGGGCCAGATCGAGAAACAGTTCGGCAAGGGCGCCGTAATGCGCATGGGTGATCACGATCGCCAGGCCATTCCGGCCATCTCCACCGGCTCCCTCGGCCTGGATATCGCGCTCGGTATCGGCGGTCTGCCCAAGGGCCGTATCGTGGAAATCTACGGTCCGGAATCCTCGGGCAAGACCACCATGACCCTGTCCGTGATCGCTGAAGCCCAGAAGGCGGGTGCCACTTGCGCATTCGTCGACGCCGAGCACGCGCTGGATCCCGACTACGCCGGCAAACTGGGCGTGAATGTCGATGACCTGCTGGTCTCCCAGCCGGATACCGGCGAACAGGCGCTGGAGATCACCGATATGCTGGTGCGTTCCAATGCCGTCGACGTGATCATCGTCGACTCCGTGGCGGCCCTGGTGCCCAAGGCCGAGATCGAAGGCGAGATGGGCGATTCCCACGTCGGCCTGCAGGCCCGCCTGATGTCCCAGGCGCTGCGCAAGATCACCGGCAACATCAAGAACGCCAACTGCCTGGTCATCTTCATCAACCAGATCCGCATGAAGATCGGCGTGATGTTCGGCAGCCCGGAAACCACCACCGGTGGTAACGCGCTGAAGTTCTACGCCTCCGTCCGCCTCGACATCCGCCGTATCGGTGCGGTGAAAGAGGGCGAGGAAGTGGTGGGCAGCGAAACCCGCGTCAAGGTCGTGAAGAACAAGGTCGCTCCGCCCTTCCGTCAGGCCGAGTTCCAGATTCTTTATGGCAAGGGCATCTACCGCAATGGCGAGATCATCGACCTGGGCGTGCAGCAGGGCATCCTGGAGAAGTCCGGCGCCTGGTACAGCTACCAGGGCAACAAGATCGGCCAGGGCAAGGCCAATTCCGCCAAGTACCTGGAGGACAACCCTGAAGTGGGCAAGGCCATCGAGAAGCTGATCCGTGAGCAGTTGCTCAATCGTGACGCCATCAAGGGCGAGTCCGCTGCCACCAGCGAAGTCGCCGAAACCGAAGCCGACTTCTAAACCCCGTGCCCATCGTGCTCGATAGCCCCGCCGCTGTGCGGCGGGCCGCCATGGACCTCCTGGCGCGACGAGAACATGGGCGGGTCGAGTTGACGCGCAAGTTGCGTCAACGGGGTGCTCTTCCCGAACTGATCGACAGCGCCCTCGACCGCCTTGCGGACGAGGGCCTGCTCGATGAGTCCCGTTACCTGGAAAGCTTCGTGGCCAGCCGTGCCCGTGCAGGCTATGGGCCGCAGCGCATTCGTGAAGATCTCGCTCAGCGGGGCCTGGCCAGGGATGGAATCGAGGCCGCACTGCGCGAGGCGGATGTCGATTGGGGCAGTCATCTGCGTGACGTCTGGTCGCGCAAGTTCGGCGGGGAACGACCTGCCGACGCTCGTGAGCGTGCCAAGCAGGGCCGCTATCTCGCCTACCGTGGCTATTCCATGGACATGATCGGCCGCCTGCTGCGCGGCGCTTCCCTCGACGACTGATTGCACGCCACTCGGGCCATGCGCGTTCGCGCATGGCCGTCTGGTGGGATACTCAGGCGTGGTTTGCCCAATGCTGCGGTTCGTTGATGAAGTCGATCAGTTCGCGCAGGCGCCCGTGGTCGCGTCCGTTGAAGGTGAACGCCAGGCGGATGAGGTCGCAGAACTCCGGTTCGTCCTTCTCTGACTCGCAATGGGGCCTTTGCTCGAAGCTGCCTTGCAGGCACAGGTCCGCGAAGGTTTCTCGGATTTCCGCCAGCGCAGGTTCGGTCAGGCCGTGATTCATGCGGATCAGGAAGCTGCCCTTTAGCCAGCGGCTGGAGTGGTAGTTGCCGTAGAAGCGCGCAATTTCATCGGCGGCCTCTTCGGCGCTGTGGACCAGCCGCATCAGCTTCATGTCGGTGGGCAGGATGTAGCGGTTCTGCTCCAGCTGGCGATGGAGGAAATCCAGCGCCTCCTTCCAGTAGCTGCCGTTCGGCTCATCGAGCAGCACGATCGGCACCAGCGGGCTCTTGCCGGTCTGAACCAGGGTCATCACTTCGAGGGCCTCGTCGAGGGTGCCGAAGCCGCCCGGGCAAAGCACCAGCGCATCCGCCTCCTTGACGAAGAACAGCTTGCGCACGAAGAAGAAGTGGAACGACAGCAGGTTATCCGTGCCGTCCACCGTCGCGTTGGCGTGCTGTTCGAAGGGGAGTGTGATGTTGAGTCCGAGGCTGTTCTCCAACCCCGCACCTTCGTGTGCGGCGGCCATGATGCCGCCGCCGGCACCTGTGATCACCATCAGGTCGAGCTTGGCCAGTTCCCTGCCCAGTTGGCGCGCAAGGTCGTAGATGGGATGTTCGACCGGTGTACGTGCCGAGCCGAACACGGTGACCTTGCGGCGCCGCTTGAACTGTTCGAGGACGCTGAAGGCGTGCTCCATCTCGCGGAGCGTCTGCAGCATGATCTTGGCGTCCCAGCGGTTGCGGTCGGCCTGGGCCATGCGCACCACGGTGATCACCATTTCCCGGTACAGCGCGAGGTTGCGGCTGTCACCCGGGACCGTGAGGTTGACCAGTTCGTCGACCTTCTGGTTGAGGTCGATCCCGCTGGTCTGGAAGTGTCTCGACAGGTAGTCGTCCGGTTCGTAAGGCATAGCGTTCTCCTTGCTCATCAACTGCATCGCGACCTGCGGGCCATCATTTCTGGCGGGCGAGTCGCGTCGAGCGTCATCGACGTTACAGGCGCATCCGCGCGCCTTGCGAGCGCTCGAATACAGCTTGCTTCAGCCCCCGGTTGTTTGCCAGCGGGTGTCCGTCGATACCAGAAGCATAGGAGCGCAATTGTTTCGCCGCGGCTATCGGTCGCGCTTGTCGGAATCTGTCGGCGCCGCCCTTTGCGGCAGTGGAGATGTGCCGTGCCTCGCCTAACCTGCAGGTATCGGCAAGCCGAGGACAAGGGAGGTTCGGGCCAGCGGGTCGGTCTGGGCCGTCTAGGGATGTACGGAGGGAGGGGCAGGCATGCCCAAGTTGAGTCTGGAGATCGACCTCGAGCTGTATCGCATGTTGCAACAGGCCGCCTACACCAATGGCCTCAGTCTGGAGGAGGAATGCCAGCGACGCCTGGACGGCGGCCTGCGTCGCTCGCGCTATATGGAAGCATTGCTGGCGGAGCTGCGCGCCGATGATGAGCAGCGACGCGCCGCCGAAGACTGAGCGGTCCCGCCCTACTTGGCCGGAGCAGTGCTCAGGCCGCAATCGGAGGCGGTGAAGCGCTCGTTGCTGATCGGGCGATTGGTCTTGTACTCGCTGAACTCGTAGCGCAGTGCCGCGCCGCGCGCCAGCAGTTGGCGATAGCCATTGTTGCGGCACACGCTGTTGGCCAGTTGTGCGCGCATGGAGTCCGGATTGGCGCGCATCTGCGCCGCATGGGCCTCACGCACGCTGAGATGGTTCACCAGTTCTGCCCCCGAGACGGTGTAACCCTGGTCCAGGATGTCCTCGTTGATCGCGCGCGGCGTCCCGACGCTGCTTTCCTCGGCCACTTTTTCCAGCATTTTGGTCAGCTCGAAGTCCTTCAGCGAAGCGGCCTGGACAGTCAAGGGCAGGGCGAGTACGAGGGCGATTGCGAGGGGGCGTGACATGAAAATCTCCAACGGTTGGCAGCCTTTGACCCGAGGTCGGCGCCGGTGTTCAGCGGCGACCTGAAATCGTCCGGCGTTATCGTCGGCGCATCCTGAACAAGCGCGGCTGGCAGATCAAGAGGTAATCGATCCGCTCCCGCAGACCCCGTCCCGCCTGGTTTCCTCCTTGGTAGCGGTGTGCATCCAACCCTTGGGGCGCCCGCTGCGAAATCTACCGCTTGAATCAATTGCCGCCTGGCCGGTCTGTCCCCTCAGGGGCGGATGGCGACTGGCCAGGCCAGCGCGTTCCTTCCCGACTCTTTGCGCCGTTGCGCGTAGCGGCGAAATGCTGGCCGCCGCATCTCCGCTACGAGGAGCGAGCCCCGGCCGGCGGGATGATCGGTAACACACCTGCCGGGGCTGGCTGCATCGCACAGCCGCTTTAGCTGGGTGGATCGCGTAACTCCTTGCCGGATAAGCGAAACGGCGATTTCGGCCGGCCATTGGAGACGCGCTCCCCGGGGTGTTACCGCACCGCGCGCCCCGTCGGGTCACCACGACTAAAGGTCGGGGATAGCGTGGAAAACACGGGCTGTCACAAAACAGCGGACGTCCCCGGCGTCCAGTGAGGTTGGCCTGCCGAACCCCGGAAACACTTGCGTGCCGGCCAAAGAGGAAAGCTGCTTCAACGGTGCCGAGAGGCTCCGTCAAAAAAAGTTGGGAGTCGAGAACAATGACAATAACTCGTCCTGCCGGCTGGCTCACCGCGTTCTGCGGCGGCAGTCTGGTGTTTGCATTCACCCCCCCGGTCCTGGCGTCCGGGTATCACTTCGGTTCGCAATCCGTCTCTGCCCAGGGCACTGCCCATGCCAATGGCGCGGAAGCCGCCGATCCCTCGGTGATCTTCTACAACCCTGCCGGGCTCGCCCGCCTCAAGGGCACCCAGATGACCAGCGGACTGAGCATCCTGCTCCCCAAGGGCGAATACGAGGACAAGGGATCGACCGACGTGTTCGGCAACCCCACCGGCACGGGTGATGGCGATGCCGGTTCCTACCTGCCGGACGCCGCCGTGGCGCCGAACTTCTACTTCTCCAAGCAGATCAACGACCAGGTCACGGTCGGGCTGGGGATCTTCGTGCCCTATGGCGCCAAGCTGGATTACGAAGAGGACTGGAGCGGCCGCTACGGCATCCAGTCAGCGAGCCTGGAAACGGTCAACTTCAACCCCAGCATCGCCTACCGCTTCAACGAGCATCACAGCATCGGCTTTGGCGTCTCGGCCCAGTACATCAAGTCCATCCAGCGTGGCGCGGCGGATGTGAAGGGCGCTTCGCGGCAACTGGCTGGGCAGTTCGTCGATGCCAACTACACGGAGACCTTCCTGGCTGCAGCGCTGGGCCAACTGGACCCGCAGGGCAATCTGATCCCGACCGAGATCAGCGATTGCAGCCCGACCCTGGCCCGTGATGCGTTCGTCGACTGCGTGGCGAACAACTTCGCCGATAACGTTCAGGGTGATGGCTACTTCCGCGCCAAGGGTGACGACTGGGGCTTCGGCTGGAACATCGGCTACATGTGGGAACCCACAGAGTTCACCCGCTTCGGCATCGCCTACCGCTCTCACATCAAGCACACCTTGGAGGGTGAGTCGAAATGGAGCTTTGCCGGTGTGCAGGGTGCGGTACCTGATCCTTCCACCGACCTCGGCCTGGGCAACTTCCCGGACGGCATCATTGCCGTGCTCGATCCCGATCAGTGGATCAACCCCGGTGACTTCGCCGCCACCCGCTTGCACCCCAACTCCAACGGCAGCACCTCGATCGACACCCCCGAGTCGCTGTCCATCAACGCCTTCCACCAGCTCAACGACAAGGTCGCGCTGATGGCCGACGTGACCTGGACCCGCCACTCGCGCCTGGGCACCATCGGCGTGGGGCTCGACCAGGTCGCCGGTTACCCCTACTTCAACGGCGTCACCGAGGGCGACCTCAGCGTCAAGCAGGACTGGAACGACACCTACAAGATCTCCCTGGGGATGAACTACCAGTACAGCGACGACCTGCTGCTGCGCACCGGTGTCGCCTACGACAAGAGCCCGGTCAGTGGCTCCACCACCCGCCACCCGGGCTTCCCCGACGCGGATCGCTACTGGCTGTCCTTCGGCGCCAACTACAAGCTGTTCAAGGACACCTCGGTGGACCTCGCCTACAGCTTCGTGCAGTTCGACACCGGCAAGATGGACTACACCGACACCTGCTCCCCGGCCGGCTGGGTGCCCGGCAGCGGCGGCCTGTATGTCGACAGCGGCGTGCGCTGCACCGGCAACGGCGGCAACTACAAGGGCGAGTACAAGACCCAGATCCATTTCATCGGCCTGGCGCTCAACCACACCTTCTGAGGATAGGGGGGACGGAAGGGCGGCTGCGGCCGCCCTTTTCCGTGGTGGCGCAGGTAAACTGCGCGGCATTCCCCCCGCCCTTCAGGAGCCCGCCATGCCAGGCCCGGAAACCACCCTGCCGCTCGCCCAGCAACGTCGCCCCGTGCGTGTCGCCACCGTGCAGTGGGCGCTCGGCCAGAGCAGCGAGTTGCCGGCCCTGCTGGAGGCCCTTGAACACACGGTGGCGACCCTCGCCGGCTATGGCGTCGAGCTGGCGGTGTTCCCCGAGTTCTTCCACGTCAACCTGCTCAAGGGCGCGCGCTTCGCCCAGGGCCCGGCGCAGATGCGCAAGCTCGCCGAGTACACCGAGCCGCTGCTGGCCGCGTTCTCGCGCCTGGCCCAGCGCTACCGGGTCAACCTCTGCCCGGGCAGCCTGCCGCTGGAGGAGGGTGGGCGCCTGCTCAACATGAGCTGGCTGTGCCACCGCGATGGCAGCCAGGACCGCCAGCCCAAACTGCACATCACCCCCAACGAGCGTGAGGCCTGGGGCCTCGAAGGTGGCAACAGCCTGCAGGTGTTCGACAGCGATGTGGGCCGCGTCGGCATCCTCGTCTGCTACGACGTGGAGTTCCCCGAGCTGCCCCGGCTGCTGCGCGAGCAGGGGCTGGAGATACTCCTCGTGCCGTTCTGGACCGACACCCGCCATGGCTACCTGCGTGTGCGCCTCTGTGCCCAGGCGCGGGCGGTGGAGAACGAGTGCTATGTCGCCATCGCCGGCGGCGTCGGCCTGTTGCGCGGGGTGGAGAACGTCGACACCCAGTACAGCCAGTCGGCGATCTTCAGCCCGGCCGACCTGCCATTCCCGCCCGATGCCGTGCTGGCCCAGGCGGATGCCAATATCGAATCCTTCGCGATCGCCGACCTGGATCTCGCCCGCCTCGCGCAATTGCGCGAGGCGGGCGCCGTGCGCAACGGCCGGGACCGGCGTCGCGATCTCTATCAGTTGTCCTGGACCGCTATCCGATGAGTCACGCCGTTTCCCGCCTGCGCGCCGAGCTGCTGGCGCGCAGTACCCGCCCCTTTGTCGCCCGTGGTGCCCGCTCGCCACGCTG
Organism: Pseudomonas sp. 57B-090624; assembly: GCF_003234055.1. Classification (NCBI taxonomy): domain Bacteria; kingdom Pseudomonadati; phylum Pseudomonadota; class Gammaproteobacteria; order Pseudomonadales; family Pseudomonadaceae; genus Pseudomonas; species Pseudomonas sp. 57B-090624. Next base: position 49,096 of record NZ_QKRU01000027.1, on the reverse strand, counting down.
CCCGGGATGCCGGGTGATCGCCCCCTACTGTTTCTGTTCCCTGCGCCCGCAGGTGGATGCCCGCTCCGGCATGTGCCTGTTCATGTACTACTCGGAGCCGATGAAACCCAGCAACACCGGCTGGCTGATCGCCGACACAGTGGCCGACACCAGTGCCTTCAGTTGGTCACGCACCGAAGTCGACCCGGCGATCATCGCTTTGCTCGACGACCCGCAATGGCAGCCGTACCTGGTATTCCCGGGGGAGTACGTCGAGCCGCAATCGCGGGTGGTCAGCGACGTGCAGGTGGAGGCGGGCAAGCGCCCGCTGTTCATCCTGCTCGACGCCACCTGGAACGAAGCCCGCAAGATGTTCCGCAAGAGTCCCTACCTGGATCGCTTCCCGGTGCTCAGCCTGCAGCCGGAGCAGATCTCCCGCTACCGCCTGCGCCGCTCCAACCGCGACGAGCACCTGTGCACGGCGGAAGTGGCCGCGCTGTGCCTGGAGCTGGCCGGCGACGAGCGCGCCGCCGGGGCGCTCAATGCCTACCTGGATGTGTTCACCGAGCACTACATCGGCGCCAAGCGCGCGTTGCCGCTGGACCTCGCCAGCCCCGCGCACCAGGCGCTCGTGCCCTATCTCTGAGCGGGCGCGGTCTCTGGGCGCTCGGCCGCGACCTTCGGTTGCGGCCAGAGCTGCGCCACCAGCATGCCGACGAACATCAGCCCGCAGCCCAGGTAGCCACGGGCATGCAGCGACTCGTCCAGCAGCAGGGCGCCGGCGATGGCGGCGAAAACCGCCTCCAGGGAGAGAATGATCGCCGCGTGGGAGGCGATCGCGTGTTTCTGCGCCACCACCTGCAGGGTGTAGCCGATGGCCACGGCGATGACGCCGCCGTAGAGGATCGCCGGGCCGGCGGTGAGGATGGCGTCGAGGCGGATCTCCTCCAGCAACAGCGCCAGCACCATGCTGATCACCGCGCAGGTGATGAACTGCAGGATGGCCAGGCGGATCGGGTCGTAGCGGCTGGCGAAGAAGCCCACCAGCAGCACGTGCACGCCCCAGACGAAGGCGCCGGCCAGTTGCAGCCAGTCGCCCGAGGCGACCTGGAAGTCGTCGCCGACGCTGAGCAGGAACATTCCGGCCACCGCCATCGCGGCGCCCAGCCAGGTACCCGTGCCGGTGCGGTGCCCCAGCAGCAGCCCGAGCAGCGGCACGATGATCACGTACAGCCCGGTGATGAAGCCCGAGTTGGTCACGCTGGTGAACAGCAGGCCGACCTGCTGCAGGTTGATGCCCAGCGACAGGGCCAGGCCCATCAGCACGCCGCCCAGCAGCATGCCCCGGTTCAGCGGCGCTTTCGGTGCCGGGCGTGGCAGCAACAACAGCAGTGGCAGCAGCACCAGGGCACCGAGGGTGAAGCGCAGGCCTGTATAGAGGAAGGGCCCGACGGCATCCATGCCCAGTCGCTGGGCGACGAATGCGGCACCCCAGATGGCGGCGGTGATCAGCATCAGGATATCGGCGCGCAGGGCATGGCTTCGCATGGTGATTCTCGGCGGGCAAAGGCGCAGACTTTGCCGTAAAGATGCCTGCTTGACCACCCCGTTGCGGGTCGGCATGCTGAGCGCCGCTTTACGGCCAACCCGTAAGCATTCAGGGCTTGGCAGAGGCGGCACCTCCCCCCGTGCCGGGTGTTTCCGACAGGATCGGCAGCATCTCTGGGCCCACAAGAAAAAGGACTCGCCCATGGCCGCATACGAAATCCTCATCGCCGATGATCACCCGTTGTTCCGCAGTGCCTTGCACCAGGCCCTGACCCTCGGCCTCGGCCCGGATGTGCGCCTGGTCGAGGTGGCCAGCATCGCCGAACTCGAATCGCGCCTCGCTGAAAAGGCCGACTGGGACCTGGTCCTGCTCGACCTGAACATGCCCGGCGCCTACGGTTTCTCCGGCCTGGTGCTGTTGCGAGGCCAGTATCCGCAGATTCCCGTGGTGATGATTTCCGCCCAGGAAGAAGCGGCGGTGGTGGTCCGCTCCCGCGAATTCGGCGCCAGCGGTTTCATCCCCAAGTCCAGCCCCCTGGAAGTGATCCAGAGCGCCGTGCGCGCGGTGCTCGATGGAGATGCCTGGTGGCCGCCGCAGGTGGAGGAAAGCGTTGCCGTTTCCGCCGAGGCCAAGGCGGCCAGCGCCGGTCTCGCCAGCCTGACCCCGCAGCAGTTCCGCGTATTGACCATGGTCTGCGAGGGCTTGCTGAACAAGCAGATCGCCTTCGAGCTCAGCGTGTCCGAGGCTACCGTCAAGGCCCACGTCACCGCGATCTTCCGCAAGCTCGGCGTGCGCACCCGCACCCAGGCCGCCTTGCTGTTGCAACAGATGGAATCGATTCCCTCGGCCTGAGCCGGCGGTTTTCACGCAAATTTGATTCGTCGCGGGTTAGCCTGCGGCCTCCTTACCAAGCAGTCCCCCCTCTATGTCATCGCCATTCAAGGGCCAGACCGGCCTCAAGCGTATCCTCAATGCCGCCGGCTATTCCCTGGACGGCATGCGCGCAGCCTTCACCGGCGAAGCCGCGTTCCGCCAGCTGGTGCTGCTCAACGTCGTGCTGATCCCCATCGCCTTCTTCCTCGACGTCAGCCGTGGCGAGCGTGCACTGATGATCGCCGCCTGCCTGCTGGCGCTGATCGTCGAGCTGCTCAATTCGGCGGTGGAGGCGGCCATCGACCGTATCTCCCTGGATCGCCACCCCCTGTCGAAGAACGCCAAGGACATGGGCAGCGCCGCCCAGTTCGTCGCCCTGAGCCTGATCACCGCCGTCTGGGCCACCATCCTGCTGGGTTGATCAGGCGATCGATGGCAGCACGATCTGGTCGCTGCGTTGCACACCCGCCGTCAGTTCGCGGCACTGGTCGAGGAATTCACGCATCGCCGCGGTCTGGTACTTCTGCCGGTGCCAGATGAAGTAGAACTGCCGGCGCAGGTCGATCCCCGGCGTCTCCAGCGGCACCAGGCTGCCCCGGCGGAAGGCGTCGCGCAGCGCCAGCCGCGAGATGCAGCTGATGCCCAGGCCCGACTCCACGGCACGCTTGATCGCTTCGGTGTGTTCCAGCTCCAGGCGGATGTTCAGCGGGGTGGGGTGGTGACGCATGGCCTGGTCGAAGGTCAGGCGCGTGCCCGAGCCCTGTTCGCGGAGGATCCAGGCCTCGCGGCTGAGTTCCTCCAGCGAGGCCTGGCCGCTTTCGGCCAGGCGATGGCTGGGGGCGCAGAACACCACGAGTTCGTCCTCCACCCAAGGCAGGACCTCGATATCCGGATGCTGGCAATCGCCTTCGATTAGACCCAGATCAAGTTCGTAGTGGGCGATCTGCTGGACGATATTCATCGTGTTCTGCACATGCAGCCTCACCTGGCACTCCGGGTGCCGCTGCATGAAGCTGCCGATCAGCAGCGTCGCCAGGTAATTACCCACCGTGAGCGTGGCGCCGACCGCGAGGGAGCCGAAGCCGCTCTTGCCGTTGAGCAGCGCCTCGATCTCCCGGGCCTGGTCCAGCAGCCCCACGGCCTGGGGCAGCAACTGGTGGCCCAGGGCGTTGAGGCTGAGGCGCTTGCCGACGCGATCGAACAGCTGGCAGCCGGATTGCCGCTCCAGTTCGGTCAGCGAGGTGCTCGCCGCGGACTGCGACAGCGACAGCGATTCGGCGGCACGGGAGACGCTGCCCTGCTGGGCGACGCTGACGAATACCTGGAGTTGACGGAGTGTGAATCGCATATCGATATAACCGATAACCTATATCTTGATAATCCAGTTAACAGATATTGTGGCTATCAATACAATGTCGCGCAATTGCGCCCCGAGGCGCTGGCGACATTCCAATTTTCGGAGCCCCCGTAAATGAGCAACATGAACTCCGAGCGCGTCCTCAGCGTTCACCACTGGAACGATACGCTGTTCAGCTTCAAGTGCACCCGCGACCCGGGCCTGCGCTTCGAGAACGGCCAGTTCGTCATGATCGGCCTGCAGCAGCCCAACGGCCGCCCGCTCATGCGTGCGTATTCCATCGCCAGCCCCAACTGGGAAGAGCACCTGGAGTTCTTCAGCATCAAGGTGCCGGATGGTCCGCTGACCTCCCAGCTGCAGCACCTGAAGGAAGGCGACGAGATCATCATCAGCAAGAAGCCCACCGGCACGCTGGTGCTCGACGACCTCAACCCCGGCAAGCACCTGTACCTGCTGAGCACCGGCACCGGCCTCGCGCCCTTCATGAGCGTAATCCAGGACCCGGAAACCTACGAGCGCTTCGAGAAGGTGATCCTGGTCCACGGCGTGCGCTACGTGAACGAAGTCGCCTACCGCGAGTTCATCACCGAGCACCTGCCGCAGAACGAGTTCTTCGGCGAGGCGCTGCGTGACAAGCTGATCTACTACCCCACCGTCACCCGCGAGCCCTTCGAGAACCAGGGCCGCCTGACCGACCTGATGCGCAGCGGCAAGCTGTTCACCGACATCGGCCTGCCGCCGATCAACCCGCAGGACGACCGCGCGATGATCTGCGGCAGCCCCAGCATGCTCGACGAGACCAGCCAGGTCCTCGACAGCTTCGGCCTGAAGATCTCCCCGCGCATGCGCGAGCCCGGCGACTACCTGATCGAGCGTGCATTCGTCGAGAAGTAACCGCTGCAAGCGTCATGAGAAAGCCCGCCGATCGGCGGGCTTTTTCGTTTCCGTGATCCTGGTCCGGCCTTCATCCCCGCGAACGCGGGGACCCTCTGAATGCGTTCAGAGCGGCGAGCCGAAGCGTTGGCCGGAGATTGCCGGGTGGTAGATCGGCTGGATCTTGTTCCCCGCCGGGTCCAGTACGTGGAAGCTGTGGGCGCCGTCGCCATGGGCGAAGGGACGGTCGAGCAGGGTCACGCCGCAGGCCTTGAGGTAGTCGTACCAAGCGTGTAGCTCGTCCAGGCTATCCACCACGAAGCCATAGTGATCCACCGCCTGCATGCCGCTGCTGGGCACGTCGGAGCGGCCCAGGGAAAGGTTGTCGTTACCGCAGGTGAGGTAGACCAGGTCCTCGTGGGCGCGGTTGAGCACCTGCATGCCGAGGATGTCCACGTAGAAACGTTCGCACTCCTCGAGGTTGGGTACCACGATCGCCAGGTGGCGGAGGCCATTGAGGCGGCTCGGACGGACAGGCATGAGCGGGATTCCTTTTTTGTATACAATTTCCAGTAAATATAAAACAAAAGGAGTCAAACGTGTATTGCCTTCTGCTCAAGACCCAGCTCAAGCCCGGCAGCCTCGATGCCTTCATGGATGCCATGCGCGTCAACGCCGCCGCCTCCGTGCGCGATGAACCCGGCTGCCTGGTGTTCGACGTATTGCGTGATCGCAGCGACCCGGACCTGGTGTGGCTTTACGAGGTCTATACCGACGAGGCGGCCTTCGAGGCGCATATGGAGACACCGCACTTTCTCGCCAGCCGCCCGCTGGTGAACCCGCTGATCGTCCAGCAGGATGTCATCGAGGCGGATGTGCTGGCGCTCAACGCGGCCCGTTAGGGAGCGTTCAGGCCGAAGGGCTGATTTCCAGCACGCGGATCAGCCCCGGGCGCGGGTAGTGCCAGCGCACGTCCAGGTCCCAGAGGCGCGCGCCATAGCGGCGCTCCGGCTCCGGCTGCTGGTAGGCCGGACGCGGGTCCTGGCCCAGGCACTGCTCGACCAGCTCCACCAGCGGTTCGCCCAGGCGCAGGGCGTGCTCGCGGGCCTGGACCAGCGCCGCGTCGTCCCACTCCACCGGAATCGGCTCCGGCGCCGTCTCGGCGATGCGGTTGGTGGCGCCGTCCTGGCGGTCGACGTAGGGGACATAGGGCTTGATGTCCAGGACCGGGGTGCCGTCCAGCAGGTCGATGCCCGAGAGCCAGAGCCGCCCGGCTTCGACCTTGTCCAGCTTCACCACCGACTGGCCGATGCCGTTGGGCCTGTGGGTCGAGCGTGTGGCGAACACCCCCAGGGAACGGTTGCCGCCCAACCTGGGCGGGCGCACTTTCAGGCGCGGTTTGTCTTCCAGCGCCTGGTGGAAGAGGAACAGCAGCCAGACGTGGCTGACCTCCTCCAGCCCCTGCACCGCATCGCCGCTGTCGAAGGGCGGCAGCAGTTCCAGTATGCCGCGCGCGGCGGGCGCCAGGTGCGGCTGGCGGGGGATGGCGAATTTTTCCTTGAAGCAGGAGCGAACGATGCCCACGGGCGAGACGGAATGCGACATGACGATGGGCTCAGCGGCTGCGGATCGGAGCGTCGAGGGGAACCCGGCAACCCGCGTCGCGGTAGGGGCCGCTGTGGCGCAGCCAGCCTTCGCCAGGTTGCACCTGGGCGCAGCTGTAGCGGCCATCCTGCTTGCTCTGCCAGAGGTAGAACGGCGCCGGCGCGGCGAAGGCCGGGGCGGCGAGGGCGAGTGAAAGGAGCAGGGTGAACAGGCGCATGGTGCGGGTATCCGGGGCGGTGGCGGGGCTACCCTAGCGCCCCGGTGGCGCCTTGCGCAAGCCGCCGTCGCCCGGCGGCCTGCGCAGTGCCATCAGAGGTGGAAGCCGCCGTCGATGGGGATGATGTTGCCGGTCATGTAGGCGCCGGCGGTGCTGGCCAGGCTCAGGGCCAGGGCGGACATCTCCTCCTCGCGGCCCCAGCGTTTCATGGGGATGTGCGCGACATCGGCGGCCAGGGCCTCGCTGTCGTTGGCGATGAACTGGGTCATCTTGCTGGGGAAGCGGCCGGGCGCGATCACGTTGACGTTGATATGGTCGGCCACCAGCTCCTTGGCCAGCATGCGCGATAGCTGGTGCAGGGCCGCCTTGCTCGGGCCATAGGCGTAGGCCTGTTCGCCCAGGGAGCTGATACCGGCCACCGAGCCGATGTTGATCACCCGCGCCGGGTTCTGCGCGCTGCCGGCCTTGCGCAGCAACGGCAGCAGTTGCTGGATGCAGCTGAACACCGAGGTGACGTTGAGCTGCATGACCTTTTCCCAGCCCTTGACCGGGTAGCTTTCCAGGGGCGCACCCCAGGTGGTGCCGGCGTTGTTGACCAGAATGTCGAGGTGCTCGATGCGCCCGGCCAGCTCGCTGGCCAGGGCCTTGGCGCCTTCCTCGCTGGAGAGGTCGGCGGCCAGGCCGATGCACTCGCCGTAGACGGAAAGCTCGGCCGCGGTCTCGGCACAGGCCTCGGCGTTGCGGGCACAGATGAACACGCGGGCGCCGGCTTCGAGGAAGCCCTGGGCGATCATCCTGCCGATGCCGCGGGTGCCGCCGGTCACCAGGGCGGTGCGGCCCTGGAGGCTGAAGTAGTGATGCATGGAAACCTCGTCGCTGATCGGGTGAGGTCGATACCCTAGCCTGGCGCTGCCTCACGCGGCGGCATTATCGAGGGGCGGAATGCGCCGGCATTCCGCCGTTTCGCCTCATTCCGCCTTCTGGCTCTCGGCGAGCTCGACGTCCCTGGCCCTCGCCCGTTGCACTGCGGGGCGTGCGAGGAAGCGCTCGACGTAGGCGCGGAACACCGGCCGCTCGGGGATCAGGCCGAAGGCCATGGTCCAGTTCAGCGCGGTGCCCCAGAGCACGTCGGCGACGCTGTAGCTGTCCCCCAGCATCCAGGTCCGCTCCTGCAGGTGGTTGGCCAGGGTATCGAGCACGGTGGCGAAGTCGCCATAGGGCGAGCGGGAGGGTTCCACGGGCGCGCGTTGCAGCGCGTGATCCACCACCGCCGGTTCGAAGCAGGTGCCGGAGAACACCATCCAGCGCAGGAAAGCGCCGCGCTGCGGGCTGTCCAGCGACGGCGTGAGCCCGGCGTCGGCATACAGGTCGGCGAGATACAGGTAGACCGCGACCTGCTCGGTGATGATGGTTTCCCCATGGCGGAGGGCCGGCACCTTGCCCATCGGGTTGATCGCCAGGTAGGCGGGCTGTCGCTGCTCGCCCTTGTGCATGTTCATCAGGTGCAGCTCGTAATCGGCGCCCAGTTCCTCCAGCAGCGTGAGGACGCCGGACGAGCGGGTGTGCGGGCAGTGAAAGAGGGTGACGTGGCGGTTCATGGCATTTCTCGCGATCAATAGAGGTGGGCGTAGCCGTATTGCGGGCCGATCCCCAGGCTGGGTTTCATGCCCAGTTCGATGATGTGCACCTGCACGTCGGTGAAGGTCTGCTTGAAGGCGTTGATGCTGTGGGGCACGCAGGTGCCGCAGCAGTCGATCTCGCTGACCAGGGTCACGTCGGTGAGATGGCCGATGAAGCCCGGGCGCCCATGGATGTAGTTGATCAGCCGGGGCTCGGTGTGGAACTGGCCCATGCCGCCGCAGGCGAAGGTGCGGATATGGGTCGCCACGTCCGGTACGAATTCCACGCCCCACTCGTGCACCAGCTTGTTCAGCGCCGTCTTGCTGAAGGAGCTCATGGCCGAGAAGGAAAACAGGTTCAGCGGCGGGGCGTTGTTGAAGGTGCAGTGAGCGATGCACAGGTTGTGGGCATCGGGGTCGAAGTTCGAGAGCTTCTGGTTCTTCTCGAAGGATTCGTTGACGGTGTAGCGCAGGGTGGCGATCAGCTCGTGGGCGTCCTGGTGGTTCATCTTCGGCATGTGGGTCTTCCTTGGTCGAGAGCTTCCTGTATAGGCCAGCCTCGCTGGGGTGCAAGGTCGAGCCGACAACGGGCGCCAGCCAATGCCAACCCCATCCCACCGCAGCCCGGACTTCAGCCCGGTTTTCCGCCACCCATGAAAAAGCCCCGCATCGGCGGGGCTTTTTCATGGCTCAGCGCAGGTTCAGACGCGCTCGGCCCAGAGGTCGTACTCGTCGGCATCGACCACGCGGACCATCACCTTGTCGCCCGGCTTCAGGTCGGTGCTGTCGATGAACACGCTGCCGTCGATCTCCGGGGCATCGGCGAAGGAGCGGCCGACCGCGCCTTGCTCGTCCACTTCGTCGATCAGGACCTCGATCTCCTTGCCGATCTTCAGTTGCAGGCGCTCGGCGGAGATCGCCTGCTGGTGCGCCATGAAGCGCTCCCAGCGCTCCTGCTTGATGTCGTCGGGCACCGGCTCCAGGCCCAGGTCATTGGCCGGGGCGCCTTCGACCGGGGAGTACTGGAAGCAGCCGACGCGATCCAGCTGGGCTTCGCTCAGCCAGTCGAGCAGGTACTGGAAGTCTTCCTCGGTCTCGCCGGGGAAGCCGACGATGAAGGTGGAGCGGATGGTCAGCTCGGGGCAGATCTCGCGCCACTTCTTGATGCGCGCCAGGGTCTTGTCTTCGAAGGCGGGGCGCTTCATGGCCTTGAGCACCTTCGGGCTGGCGTGCTGGAAAGGGATGTCCAGGTAGGGCAGCAGCTTGCCGGCGGCCATCAGCGGGATCACGTCGTCGACGTTCGGGTACGGGTAGACGTAGTGCAGGCGCACCCACACGCCCATGCTCGACAGCGCCTGGCACAGCTCCAGCATGCGGGTCTTCACCGGCTGGCCGTTCCAGAAGTCGGTCTTGTACTTGACGTCGACGCCGTAGGCGCTGGTGTCCTGGGAGATCACCAGCAGCTCCTTCACGCCAGCCTTGACCAGGCGCTCGGCTTCGCTCAGCACGTCGCCCACCGGGCGGCTGACCAGCTTGCCGCGCATGGACGGGATGATGCAGAAGCTGCAGGTGTGGTTGCAGCCCTCGGAAATCTTCAGGTACGCGTAATGGCGGGGAGTCAGCTTGATGCCTTGCGGCGGCACCAGGTCGATCAGCGGGTTGTGCTCGGCTTTCGGCGGGATCACCTCGTGCACCGCGTTGACCACCTGCTCGTATTGCTGCGGGCCGGTGACGGCGAGCACGCTGGGGTGCACGTTGCGGATGCTGTCCTCGGCCACGCCCATGCAGCCGGTGACGATGACCTTGCCGTTCTCGGCGATGGCTTCACCGATCACGTCCAGGGACTCGGCCTTGGCGCTGTCGATGAAGCCGCAGGTGTTGACCACCACGACGTCGGCATCCTGGTAGGTCGGGACGATCTCGTACCCTTCCATGCGCAGCTGGGTGAGGATGCGTTCGGAGTCGACCGTGGCTTTTGGGCAACCAAGGGATACGAAACCGACTTTGGGCGTTGCGGTGGACATTGGCGGCTAACCTCGAAGGGCACCTCGCTGGGTGCCTCTGATCAAAAAGTGCGCAATTCTAGCGGCAGCCCGCGCACTTGACCAGCTTCTTTGGGACAAGCTGTCGCAGGCCGGTCAAGGCTCGCGATACCCGGTAATTGTAGGGGGCAGGCTCTATAGTCAGTCAGGACCACACCGCCCGACTCTTGCAACGACGAATGGGTCGGAGCAGGATGCGCGGAATTTTTCTTGAGGAATCTTGTTACATGTCCGATGCAAGCGCCGGCGCCGTTGAACATGAACAGCCCCATTCCAGCTCCGCGATCGGCCTGATGGTCGGCGCCGTGGGCGTCTGCTACGGCGATATCGGCACCAGCCCGCTGTACACCCTGAAGGAAGTCTTCATCGGTGGTTATGGCGTGCAGGCCAACCACGATGGCGTGCTCGGCGTGCTTTCGCTGATCTTCTGGTCGCTGATCTGGGTGGTGTCGATCAAGTACGTCATCTTCGTGCTGCGCGCCGACAACGAGGGTGAGGGCGGGGTGATGGCCCTGTCGGCGCTGGCCCGCCGTGCCGCTGCCGGGCGTCAGCGCTTGCAGGCGATGGTGGTGATCGCCGGCCTGATCGGCGCCGCGCTGTTCTACGGTGACAGCATGATCACCCCGGCGATCTCGGTGCTCTCCGCCATCGAGGGCCTGGAGATCGCCTTCGACGGGCTGGAGCACTGGGTGGTGCCCCTGTCGCTGATCGTGCTCGTCGGCCTGTTCCTGATCCAGAAGCACGGCACCACGCGCATCGGCATCCTCTTCGGGCCGGTGATGGTGGCCTGGTTCCTCGCCCTCGCGGCCCTGGGCATCTACGGCGTGTCGCAGGAGCCGGAAGTGCTCAAGGCGATGAGCCCGACCTGGGCGATCAATTTCTTCGTCTCCCACCCCGGCATAGGTGTGGCCATCCTCGGCGCCACGGTGCTGGCGCTGACCGGTGCCGAGGCGTTGTACGCCGACATGGGCCACTTCGGCCGCAAGCCCATCGCCCGCGCCTGGTTCGCCCTGGTGCTGCCGGCGCTGGTGCTGAACTACTTCGGCCAGGGCGCGACCATCCTGGTCAACCCGGAGGCTGCGCGTAACCCCTTCTACCTGACGGCCCCCGGCTGGGCCCTGCTGCCGATGGTGGCGCTGTCCACGGCGGCGACCGTCATCGCCTCCCAGGCGGTGATTTCGGGCGCTTTCTCGCTGACCCGCCAGGCGATCCAGCTCGGCTACGTGCCGCGCATGTTCATCCAGCACACCTCCAGCCAGGAGCAGGGACAGATCTACATCCCGGCGGTGAACTGGGCGCTGATGGTCGGCGTGGTACTGCTGGTGCTGGGCTTCGAGTCCTCGGCGGCGCTGGCCTCGGCCTATGGCGTGGCGGTGACCGGCACCATGCTGATCACCACCCTGCTGATGGGCGTGGTGATCTGGTTGCTGTGGAAGTGGTCGCTGTGGCTGGCCGTGCCGTTCTTCCTGCTGCTGTTGCTGGTGGATGCGCTGTTCTTCGCCGCCAACCTGCCCAAGGTCATCCAGGGCGGTGCCTTCCCGGTGATCGCCGGTCTCGCCCTGTTCATCCTCATGACCACCTGGAAGCGGGGGCGCCAGCTGCTGGTGGAGCGTCTCGACGAGGGTTCGCTGCCCCTGCCGCTGTTCATCGCCAGCATTCGCTCGCAGCCACCGCACCGCGTGCAGGGCACCGCCGTATTCCTCACCGCGCGCTCCGATGCCGTGCCTCACGCGTTGTTGCACAACCTGCTGCACAACCAGGTGCTGCACGAGCAGGTGATCCTGCTTACCGTGGTCAACGAAGACAGCCCGAGGGTTCTGCCGGAGCGACGCTTCGAGGTGGATGCCTATGGCGAGGGCTTCTTCCGCGTGGTGCTGCACTTCGGTTTCATCGAGGACCCGGACATCCCCCAGGCCCTGAAGCTGTGTCACCTCAACGAGCTGGATTTCAGCCCCATGCGCACCACCTACTTCCTCAGCCGCGAGACGGTGATCCCGTCCAAGCTGATCGGCATGGCGCGCTGGCGCGAGGCCCTGTTCGCCTTCCTGCTGAAGAACGCCAACGGCAACCTGCGCTACTTCAACCTGCCGCTCAACCGCGTGATCGAGCTCGGCACCCAGGTGGAGATCTAGCCGGCGACGGTGTTCGCCGCGACGAAAAAAGCCCGGGCATGCCCGGGCTTTTTCATGGATGGGACCAGCCAGCGGCCCGGGCACGGGCCCGGACGGCAGGACTCAATCCCGCCCCGGCAGCATGCGCCGCACGGTGTCGTCCTTGCTGATGAAGTGGTGGAACAAGGCCGCCGCCGCGTGCAGGCCGATCAGCCAGTAGCCGAGCACGGCCACGGTCTCGTGCACTTCCTTGATCTGCCCGGCGAGGTCGGGGTTCTTGTCGATCAACGGCGGCAGCTCGAAACCGAAGAAGGGGATCGGCTTGCCGGCCGCGCTGAGGATCAGCCAGCCCGCCAGCGGCAGGCCCAGCATCAGGCCGTACAGCGCCAGGTGCGCGAGCTTGGCCAGGGCGTTCTGCCAGGCCGGCGGGTTCGGTGTGATCGGCGGGGTGGGCGAGAGGAAGCGCGCGGCGATGCGCACCACTACCAGGGCGAACACCGAGAGGCCCAGCATGAAGTGCCATTGCTTGAGCAGTTCGCGGGTTTCGCTGCCCTTGGGAAAGTTGCCCTTCAGCTCGATGGTGGCGTAGACGGCGGCAATCAGCAGCAGCATCAGCCAGTGCAGCGCGATTGAGAGTGTCCCGTAGCGGGACGTTTGGGTGGTCATCACGGCTCCTTGTTGTCCCGCATCGTAGCGGCGGGCTTGTTCCCAGTTTAGCGGCCGTGGCTTAAGTGAAAATGAAGCAGATCAAGGGTCGCGCTGCCCGCTACCTGGCGGGTAGCGGGCAGGTGGCGTCATGGGGCGGGCTGGCGCTTGGCGATGGCGGCGACCAGGCGTTCCGCCAGGGCGGGGTAGTTTTCGTCGTAGTGGTGGCCGCCGGGCAGCGCCAGCACTTCGCCTGGGGCGCCGGGCTGGGTGCAGCCGCTCTCGCCGGCCTCTTCCTTGCCATAGACGCAAAGCACCTTCTCGGCCGGCAGCTTGATCAGCTCCGGGCCTGTGGGCGCTTCCTGGCCGGCCTTGCCGAGCCAGCCCTGTACCTCGATCTCGAAGCTGCCACTGCGCGCCAGCGCCAGCAGGAGGACGGCGTCCACTTGCTGCTGGTCGGCCTTGGGCAGGCGGTTATAGAAGGCCGGCAGCACGTCGGCGCCGAAGGAGTAGCCCGCCAGCACGAAGCGTTGGGCTCCCCACTTTTCGCGGTACTGCTTCATCAGGCGGCTGAGGTCGGCAGCGCCCTGCTCGGGGCTCTTGTGCTGCCAGAAATAGCGCAGCGCATCGATGCCGACCACCGAGTGGCCGCGCTTGGCCATTTCCTCGGCCACGGCGCGGTCCAGGTCACGCCAGCCGCCGTCACCCGAATAGAACAGGGTGACGGTGGAGGAGGGCTTGGCGGCGGGTACCTCGACCACCGGCATCGGCGTGCCTTCGCCTTGCAGCAGGGCGTGCAACTGCTCATCGAGCAGCTGGGGCAGGGTGGTGTCGTAGTCGCTGATGCTGGTGTCGGCGTTGGCCTGGCCCCGGGCGAAGGCGGCACTGGGGTCGTCCGGGTTGTCGTTCCAGGCGATGGTCCAGTGGCCATGGGGGGCGGCCTTGGGCAGCGGGGTCGGGCAGTCGGCGTGTTCCAGGCTGAAGTCGATGGACAGGGCGCGTGCCTCGTCCTTGTCCTGGCCGGCCAGCCAGCGCCAGGCGAAGGCGGCTCCCGGGCCTATGCCCGCCACCAGGGTGGGTTCGCCCTGGAGCAGGTCCCGCGCGTTCTGCAGCAGGTGCTGCTGGGCATCGCAATCATTGGCCGGCAGGGCGAGCTGGACGATGCGCGCCGCACCGTCGTGGGCCAGGGCCAGCAGTTCGGCTTCCTTCAGCTGCTGGTCGCTGTCCACCAGGACCAGTACCCGTGCCTTGGTTTCCGCCGGCGGGCTCGCCAGTGTCGCGGAGCTGCCATCCGCCAGGCGCTTCTGCTCGACCCTGGCCTGGGGCGCGGGGCGGCTCCAGAGCAGCAGGCCGACGCCGATGCCGAGGAGGAGGGCGACGACCAGGATGCGCTTCCAGTTGCGTTTGAGCATGGTTCCCTCAGCGTTTGACCAGTCCGGTGAAGCCGCCGGCGATGAGCGCGGCGGTATCGGCCAGCGCCACCAGCGGGTCGAGGCCTGCGGGCACCGCCATGTAGCGTGGCTCCCACTCGGGCTGGAACTTGTCCTTGAAGCGGCGCAGGCCCTGGAAGTTGTAGAACTGCTCGCCACGGCGGAACACCAGGGCCCCCAGGCGCTGGGTCAGCGGCGCGCCACGGCGCGGCTGCAGGCCGGCCAGGGGCACCATGCCGAGGCTGAAGCGCTCATGCCCGCGCTCCTTGAAGTGCAGCAGCAGGTTGAGCATGAGGAACTCCATGGTCAGCTTGGGCGCCTCGGGGTGCACGCGCATCAGGTCCAGGCTGGCCAGCTCGCTGCTGCTGGTCTCCAGCAGGTTGGCGAAGGCCATGGGTTGGCCTTCGAAGGAGACCACGGCGATGCGGAAGTGCTTGAGGTAGTCGGGGTCGAAACGGCCCAGGGAGAAACCCTTCTCGCGCACCTGCTTGCCCTGCATCCAGGCTTCGGAGATGGCCTGCAGCGCATCCAGCGGCGCCTGTCCGGCGTCGAATATCTCCATCGACAGGCCGTCGCGCTGGCCCCGGCTGAGGGTGTAGCGCAGATCTTTCATGGCCTTGTTCTTGGCTTCCAGGTCGAAGCGGCGCAGGTCGACCCGCGCCTCTTCGCCGAGCTTCAGGGCGCTGAGGCCGATATCCATGTAGTAAGGCAGGTTCTCCGCACGCACCTGGTAGAACACCGGGCGCGCGTGGTGCACGTCGCAGAGGTCGCGGAACTGCCAGATCAGCTCGGCGCGGTGGTTGGCCTTGCCGATGGGGTCGAACAGCGCCACCAGGCTGCGCCCGCGACGGGCGAACATCAGGAAGGCGTCCTCCTCGGGGTGGAACAGCAGCGCCTTGTCGCCGGTGAGCACCAGGCCACCGTCGGGCTGGCCCGATGCCTTGACGATATCGGCGGCCTTGAGCAGTTCTTCCTCGGTGGGCTCGTGGATCACCAGGGGGATCGGCCGCAGCAGCCAGATCAGCGCCAGGCCCGCCAGCAACAGGCCGCTGCCCAGGGTCGCACGCAGGGTGCGCGGGGCGTCGGCGTCCACGGCGAACTGCCAGAACAGTTCATGGCTGTAGGGCACGTCCTGGTAGGCGAAGAACATCAGCCACAGCGACGCGGCCAGCACGCAGGCGCTGGCGCCCAGGTTGACCGGCGAGAAAGGCATCTCCAGCAGGCGGCTGGGGCGATAGAAGGCATTGCGGAACATCGCCAGGAGGGTCGCGGTGAGCACCAGCAGGCTGGCCTCTTCCCAGTCGAAGCCCTTGAGCATCGACAGCCCGGCACCGGCCAGTAGCAGCACCACCGTCAGCGCCCAGGCTGCCGACAGGCGCCGGCGCAGGCCGTGGGCGAGCAGCAGGCAGAGCACGCCCACCAGGCTGGCGGCCAGGTGCGAGGCGTCGATCAGGCGATGGGGGATGAGGAAGCTCAGGTGCTCCAGGCGGGTGTCGATGGCCGGGGTGGCACCGGAGAACAGCAGCACCACGCCAGAGAGGAACACCATCAGCGACAGCACCGGCGCAGCCAGGCCGGAGGCGGCGCGCACCGCCTGGCGCCCGGCGGGCAGGAAGCGTTGCGCCTCGTTCGCCAGCAGCAGCAGGCAGGCGAGGATCAGCGGCAGGCCCACATAGATGAGGCGATAGAGCAGCAGGGCGGCGGCCAGGGGAGCGGCACCGAGTTGCCCGGCGAAGGCCGCCAGCAGCACGGCTTCGAACACGCCTACACCGCCCGGCACATGGCTGAGCACGCCGGCCGCCAGGGCCAGCAGGTAGACCAGCAGGAAAGCGCCCAGAGGCGGCGCTTCCGGCAGCAGTACATAGAGCACGGCAGCGGCGGCGCAGACATCGACCAGGGTGATCACCAGTTGCAGTGCGGACAATTGCAGGCCCGGCAGGCGCAGGGTGCGATGGCCGAGGCGGATGTTCACGCAACCCGGTGTCGGCGCCACCGGCTCGCGCAGGCGCGACAGCCAGATCACGGCGATGACGGTGGCGGCGAGCACGGCGCTGGCGATGATCGCCACCAGGTCGGTGGACAGGCGCAGCGCCTGGGCGGCGGCAGGCAGGTCACTCAGCGCGGCCACGGCGGCCAGGGGGGGCAGGGCGCTGCCCAGGGCCAGGCTGGCGAACAGCGTGATGCGGGCGATATCGCCGGTGCCGACGTTGTCGCGGCTATAGAGGCGGTAGCGCACCGAGCCCCCGGTGATCACCGACAGGCCGATGGCGTTGCCGATGCCCGTGGCGCAGAAACTGCCCAGCGCCATGCGCGGGAAGGGCAGCTTGACCCCAGCGAAGCGGCAACCGGACCACTCGTAGCCCATCAGCGCGACGAAGCCGATCGCCGTGGCGCCGATCGCAAGCAGCAGGCTGGTGCCGGGTACATCACGCACGGCCGTGCGCAGCGCATCGGGGTCGAGCTCGCGCAGCAAGTGCCAGCAGGCGACCAGGCCGATGGTGAACAGAAGAAGGGTGAAGGCCAGCCCGATGGGCTGTCGGTAGGCGCTTATGCGGTCGAGCCAGCGCAGTTGCGCAGGTTCGTCCTGCAACGTGGAATCGTCGGAGAGCGGATTTTCAACGGTGGGGTTGGCGCGCATCGAGCACCTCATGCAATGTGCGCCACAGGATGTGGGCAGCGCGGGCAAGTTCCAAGCCCTGTCATGCAATATTTTCCTTGGCGCATGGCCTGACTGAGAGAGGGGCGGCTCCAGCCTAAGAAAAGACGCCCAAACGAAAAAGGCCACTCTTTCGAGTGGCCTTTCCGTATTTGGTTGCGGGAGCTGGATTTGAACCAACGACCTTCGGGTTATGAGCCCGACGAGCTACCAGACTGCTCCATCCCGCGTCTGTGGGTCGGCATTCTAGCGATTTAATTCACCCTGTCAACGCCTGATTGAGAAAAAAGTGTTTTTTCTTCAGATGCTTAGCGTGATCCGAGTGGTCAGATAGTCCTCCAGCCCGTGCCGGGCGGGGTTCTTCAGACTTTTCGGGGGCGAGGTGCGCAGGTGCGGGAATGGACCGGATGAACCTCGGGCCCGGAACGGGGAACCGGGCCCGAGGGCGGCAGGAGGTCCATTTCCTGGCCGCTGGACGAGCGTAACGGGGAGGCGCTGTAGGAGAGTTCCAGACACCGGTAGGCTCGGGCTGATTCCGCCCCGCGTCCGTTGTAGCGATTTGGGCTCCGGCGATACTGCTCCGCTTCAACGGGGTGCCGGTGGTGCCCCATCCGCGTTGGTCGCGCCCCGTTCCACGGGGCGTTTCGTTCCGGAGTTCCCATGACGCTCGATTCCCTCAGCCGCCTCGTCATCGAGCCGGCCCTGGCCCTGCTGCCCAATGAGATGAACAGTCCCGAGGCGCAATTGATGCTGCTCGCCATCGGCCTGCAGGAAAGCGGGCTGGAGAAGCGCCCACTGGTCAAGGGCGGGCCTCACAGCTATTGGCAGTCGGAGTCGCCCGATGAAATGGTCCACTTCGTCCTGCGCTGCCCGGTGACCCGGGATGTCGCCGTCGAGGTATGCGATGCCCGCCAGGTGCCGCCGGTGGATGAGCGGGTCCGCGTTGCACTGGGGCATGACGATACGCTGGCGGCCGCTTTCGCGCGGCTGTTGCTGTGGAGCGACCCGGCGCGCCTGCCTGCGCTCGATGAGGTGGAGGCGTCCTGGGACCTCTATATAAGGACCTGGCGCACCCCCGACCCACGGCCCGAACGCTGGCCGCTGCATCACGCCCGGGCCGCCCAGGTCGTGCGCACATCCGGCCGCTGAAACCCGCCTGGCAAATCGGCTAGACTTGCCCGCCTCCCGTCCGTGGAGGCTCCCCCGGCGGCATCCGCCCGCCCGAGCGTGCTTCCTTCGCTCCACCGGTAACCAGGCGTCCATGAGTCAAAGGAAGATCATCCACATCGATTGCGACTGCTTCTATGCAGCCATCGAGATGCGCGACGACCCCTCGCTGGCCGGTCGCCCCCTGGCGGTCGGCGGCTCGGCGGAGCGGCGCGGGGTGATCGCCACCTGCAACTACGAGGCACGTGCCTATGGCGTGCGTTCGGCCATGTCGTCGCGCCATGCGCTGAAACTGTGCCCGGACCTGTTGATCGTGCGCCCGCGCTTCGATGCCTACCGCGAGGCCTCGCGGGAGATCCATGCCATCCTTCGCGACTTCACCGAGATCATCGAGCCGCTGTCCCTGGACGAGGCCTATCTCGATGTATCCGCGAGCCAGCACTTCAGTGGCAGCGCCACGCGCATCGCCCAGGAGATCCGCCGGCGGGTGTGGCAGGAGCTGCGCATCACCGTTTCCGCCGGAGTGGCGCCGAACAAGTTCCTGGCCAAGATCGCCAGCGACTGGCGCAAGCCCGACGGCCTCTTCGTGATCACGCCCGACCAGGTGGACGACTTCGTCGCCGAGCTGCCGGTGAGCAAGCTGCACGGCGTGGGCAAGGTGACGGCGGACAAGCTCGGCCGCCTGGGCGTGATCAGCTGCGCGGACCTGCGCGAATGGAGCCGCCTGGCCCTGGCTCGCGAGTTCGGCAGCTTCGGCGAGCGTCTCTACGGCCTGGCGCGCGGCATCGATGAGCGTGCGGTGCAGGTGGACAGCCGCCGCCAGTCCTTGAGCGTGGAGAACACCTACGACCAGGATCTGCCTGACCTCGGCGCCTGCCTGGCGCGCCTGCCGGAACTGTTCGAGGAGTTGCAGCGGCGCCTGCAGCGGCTCGACTCCAGCTATAAGCCGGACAAGCCCTTCGTGAAGCTGAAGTTCCACGACTTCTCCCAGACAACCCTGGAACAGGCCGGTGCCGGGCGTGACCTGGACAGCTACAAGCTGCTGCTGGGCGCGGCCTTCGCGCGGGGCGACAAGCCGGTGCGCCTGATCGGGGTGGGGGTGCGCCTGCAGGACCTGCAAGGCGTTGCCGAGCAGCTCAAGCTCTTCTGAGCGCGCCCCGCGTACTGCATGCGGGGCCTGGCATACGTCGGACTCAGCGTTCCGGCCACAGGCGCAGCGGCTTGCCTTCGGCGGGCCACAGGCGCAGTTGCTCGATCGCCGAGAAGTCCCAGCGCTGCACGCTCGGCAGGGCGTCGAGGAAGCGCTGCTCCTGCTCCATCAGCGCTGGTGCGCACATCTTGCGGGTGCTGCCGACCGGGCCGAAGCTGATCCTGTCGTCCTTCAGCTCGTAGGAAGCGAACCAGTGGTTGCAGCCGCCGTTGCCATAGGCACGGCCGTCGCGGCCCAGGGTGATGGTCAGGTGGCTGTTGTCGATCAGCGGGCGCTCGCCGATCCACTCCACCTGGTAGGTACGTTCGGTCTCGATGCTCGGGCCTTCGCTGGCGCAGCCCACCAGGGCCAGGGCGCCGACGGCGGCACTGATTGCGTTGCGGTTCATGGGGTCTCCTGACGGCATGTCGGGCAGAGGTGCTTGCCTTCCCTGTTCAACCAGCCCAGCTCGGCGATGCGGGCTTCCGCGGCCGGTGCCTGCGCGGGCTTGCCGAGGCTGGAATCGACGGCGAACTCGAAGTCCAGGCGCTTGGCGCAGGCGTCGCAGTCCACGTGCCAGTTGAGGATGGACAGCTCCTTGAAGACCGGGCCCTTGGCCACGGCCAGCCATTGGCCGGGCGGGTTGATCAGGTGGCGGACCTTCTCCACTTCCAGGCGCATGGCCAGGTCGCGGCTGCCCTTGAGGGTGACGACCAGGGTGTCGCCGTTCTGGATCGAGCCACCGGTGCCGGTGACCTGATAGCGGCCCGGCACGAGCGCACGGCACTCGCTTAGGGTGTGGGCGGGGTTGAGCAGGTTGTAACGGAAATCGTGTTCGGCCATAGGTCCTCCAGAAACGCCGCGCATCCTATCACGGCCTAGGCGTCGACCTGGTTGCACGGCCGCCCGGCGGCCCAGGCGGCGATGTTGTCCAGCGTGGTGCGGGCGATGGCCGCCAGCGCCTCGCGGGTGAGGAAGGCCTGGTGCGCCGTGACGATGACGTTGGGGAAGGTCAGCAGCCGGGCCAGAACGTCGTCCTGCAACGGCAGGTCGGAGCGGTCTTCGAAGAACAGGTTGGCTTCCTCTTCATAGACGTCCAGGCCCAGGTAGCCGAGCTGGCCGCTCTTCAGTGCCTCGATCAGCGCCGGGGTTTCCACCAGGGCGCCGCGTCCGGTGTTGATGAGCATCGCGCCGGGCTTCATGTGCTGCAGGCTGTCGGCGTTGATCAGGTAGCGGGTGGCGTCGTTGAGGGGGCAGTGCAGGCTGATGATGTCGCTCTCGGCGAGCAACTGGCCCAGGGGCAGGTAGCGTGCCCCCATGGCTTCCACGGCCGGGCTGGGGAAGGGGTCGTAGGCCAGCAGCTGGCAGCCGAAGCCGGCCATGATGCGGGCGAAGGTTTCGCCGATCTGCCCGGTGCCGACCACGCCCACCCGCTTGCCCACCAGGTCGAAGCCGGTCAGGCCGTGCAGGCTGAAGTCGCCTTCGCGGGTACGGTTGTAGGCGCGGTGCAGGCGCCGGTTGAGGGCGAGGATCAATGCCACCGCATGTTCGGCGACCGCGTGGGGCGAGTAGGCCGGCACCCGCACGACGGTGAGGCCGAGCGCGCGGGCTGCCGTGAGGTCGACGTGGTTGTAGCCGGCCGAGCGCAGGGCGATCAGGCGCGTGCCGCCCGCCACCAGGTGCTCCAGCACCGGCGCGGACAGGTCGTCGTTGATGAAGGCGCAGACCACGTCGAAGCCATTGGCCAGCGCCGTGGTGTCGAGGGTCAGCCGTGCCGGCTGGAAATGCAGCTCGATGCCTGCCGCGGCGCCGAGGAAGCTGTCGCGGTCATGGTTCTGGCTGCTGAAAAGAATGGTGCGCATGGGCTCTCCTTTTATCCCCCGGCCATTCTAGACCGCCGGGCAATAGGCGCCCTGCATCAGATCAGTTCACGCGTTCACCCGCGTTTCCCCGGCGAGGCGGACGATGGCCACGTCGAGTTCGTCCAGCGCCTGGCGATAGGCCGGGTCGTTCTTCTTGAGCAGGGTTTCGCTGCGCTGGCAGGCCGCGCGCAACTGCGGCACGCCGCAATAGCGGGTGGCGCCGTGCAGGCGGTGGACGCGTTCCAGCAGGGTCGCGTGATCGTCGCTGTCCAGCGCCTGGCGGATAGCCTGGCGGTCTGCTGCGAGGGAGGCCAGCAGCATCGCCAGCATGTCGGCGGCGAGATCGGTCTTGCCGGCGGCCAGGCGCAGGCCTTCCTCCGGGTCCAGCACGCTCGGCTCATCCTCGCTGGCCGGGTGCTCGGCGCCGCGCTCGGGGGCCGGGCTGTGCAGGACCAGGCCGGTCCACTTGAGCACCACCTGGGCCAGTTGGCGCTCGCCGATGGGCTTGGTCAGGTAGTCGTCCATGCCGCCTTGCAACAGGGCGCGTTTTTCGTTGGCCAGGGCATGGGCGGTGAGGGCGACGATGGGCACCGGACTCAAGTCGCTGCCGGCTTCCAGGCGGCGGATTTCCTCGGTGGCCTGGCGCCCGTCCATGCCCGGCATCTGCACGTCCATGAGGATCAGGTCGAAGTTGTGTTGCTGCGCGGCCTCGACGGCGGCATAGCCACTGTCGACTGCGGTCACCTGGGCGCCCATGTCGCCGAGCAGGGTCTCGACCAGCAGCAGGTTGGCCGGGTTGTCGTCGACGCAGAGGATCTTCGGCGCACGCGTGCTCTGTGGCTGCGGTGCCTCCAGGCGCGGCTGCTGGCGCGGGCTGACCAGGCCGGTGAGGGCACGGTGCAGCTTGCGCGTGCACGCCGGCTTGGCCTGCAACTGGTTGTGAGAGTCGGGCAGCACCTGGTGATACAGCGCCTGCTCGGTGGTGGGGCAGAGCACCAGGCTCTTGCAGCCCAGCTGGTCCAGTTCCCAGATGTACTGGCTGAGGCGATCCGGTGGCAGGTCGCGGGCGGTCACGCCCATGACCGCGAAGCCGATGGCGCGGGTGCCGTTGCGCTGGGTCTCGACCGCCTCCAGCAAGGCTTCCAGGCTCGGGTAGTCCTGCACCTCCAGGCCGCAGTCCTCGAGCTGGTGGTGCAGCGCCTGGCGGGCCAGTTCCTGGGGCTCGAACACCGCAGCGTAGCGCCCGGCGAGCAGGGCCTTGGGCAGGTCGTCGGCGTCGTCGCGGGCCTTGGGCAGGCTGACGCTGATCCAGAACTCCGAGCCTTCGCCCGGGGTGCTGGCCACGCCGATCTCGCCGCCCATCTGCTCGATCAGGCGCTTGGAGATGACCAGCCCCAGGCCGGTGCCGCCCGCCTGGCGCGACAACGAGTTGTCGGCCTGGCTGAAGGCCTGGAACAGGGCGCGCAGGTCCTCGTCGGAAAGGCCGATGCCGGTGTCCTGCACGCTGATGCGCAGTTGCACCAGGTCGGCATCGCTGTCGTCCTCGAGCATGGCGCGCACGGCGATGGTGCCCTCGCGGGTGAACTTGATGGCGTTGCTCACCAGGTTGGTCAGCACCTGCTTGAGGCGCAGGGGGTCGCCCACCAGCTGCAGCGGAGTGTCGCGGTAGACCAGGCTGACCAGCTCCAGGCGCTTTTCGTGGGCAGCGGGGGCGAGGATGGTCAGGGTGTCCTGGATCAGGTCGCGCAGGTTGAAGGGGATGTTCTCCAGCACCAGCTTGCCGGCCTCGATCTTCGAGAAGTCGAGGATCTCGTTGATGATCCCCAGCAGGTTGTCGGCTGACTTCTCGATGGTCGACAGGTAGTCCTGCTGGCGCGGCGACAGCTCGCTCTTCTGCAGCAGGTTGGTGAAACCGAGGATGCCGTTGAGCGGGGTGCGGATCTCGTGGCTCATGTTGGCGAGGAACTCGGACTTGATCCGGCTCGCTTCCAGGGCCTCCTTGCGCGCCAGGTCCAGCTCGATGTTCTGGATCTCGATGGTCTCCAGGTTCTGGCGGACGTCCTCGGTGGCCTGATCGATGTTGTGCTGCAGTTCTTCCTGGGCGCTCTGCAACGCCTCGGCCATGCGGTTGATGCCCCCGGCCAGCTCGTCCATCTCGTGGTTGCCGAGCTGCGGCAGGCGGGTTTCCAGGCGGCCTTCCTTGAGCAGCGCGACGCCCTGCTTGATGCGCCGCAGCGGCTCGTTGATCTGGTGGCTCATGCGCAGGGCGAGCAGCGCGGTGACGGCGAGGCCGGCGGTGATCAGCAGCAGGCTGGCGAACAGGCTGCGATAGCCCTTGAGCAGCGTGCCGTGGTGCGACATCTCCAGCTCGACCCAGCCCAGCAACTGGTCGTCGCCGAGCTTGGCAGTGTCGCCGGAGAGCACGCGATGGCGCTCGAACACCGGCTGCATGAAGCGCGTGGCATCGGTGTTGCTGGTCAGGCTGAGGTGGCTGCCGTCGCTGTCGGGCGTGCCGTTGAGCATGCTCGGCCCGGCATGGGCGAGGCGTGCGCGCTCCAGGCTGAGGAAACTCACCGCGCGCACGTCGGGCTGGTCCAGTGCGTGGTCGGCGATGCGCTCCAGCAGCACCGCATCGCCACGGACCAGGGCCGGCGCCGCCAGGGGTGCCAGTTGCTCGGCGATCATCTGGCCGCGTTGCAGCAGCTGCGCCTGCATGTCGGAAAGCTGCGCCCAGATGAAGTAGCCGCCCAGCACCAGGGCCAGCAGGCTGGTGGGCAGCAGGGTGAGCAGCAGAACGCGGCCCTTGATGCCTAGATCCTTGTACACGCTCGTTCCTTCGGTCAGTGAATGCCGGAAGTGTAGCGATTCGGCCGGGCGGAATCCTCCCGCTTATAGGCGGGAATCCAGGCGGTGATATGGGAATCCAGGCGGCGATTTGCCAGAATGCGATTCTATTAACGAATAATTCGCATTTGCTGGTGATTCCATGAACGTCAGTATCCCCCCGAGCGCTCGCATCCTCGCCATCGAGGACGACCCCGTCCTGGCCTCCCATCTCTGCGATCACCTCGGTCGCCGGGGGTTCGAGGTGACCCTGCGGCGGGACGGCGAAGAAGCGCTGGGCCTGGCCTGCGCCGAGGATTTCGACCTGATCCTCATGGACATCCTGCTGCCCGGGCGCAGCGGCCTGGAGGTGCTCGCCGAGCTGCGCCGACGCCGCCGCGTGCCGGTGATCCTGATGTCCGCGCTGGGCGCCGAGCAGGACCGCATCGCCGGCTTCAGCCAGGGGGCGGACGACTACCTGCCCAAGCCCTTCAGCATGGCGGAGATGCAGGTGCGGGTGGATGCCGTGCTGCGTCGCGTGGCCTACGAACGGCGTGAGCCGGAACCGCCCAGCGAGGCACTGGAGCTGAAGTTCGACGAGGGGCGCGCGGACATCAGCTATCGCGGGCGCTGGGCCGAACTCACGCCCACCGAATACCGCCTGCTGGTGACCTTCTCGCGGCACATGGAGGAGGCGCTGAGCAAGGCCTTCCTCTATCAGCATGTGCTGCATCGCGCCTACTCGCAGCACGACCGCAGCCTAGACATGCACGTCAGCCACATCCGTCGCAAACTGGCGCGCCTCGACTATGCCGAGTGGCGGCTGGAGACCGTCTGGGGCAAGGGCTATGTGCTCACCAGCGGGAAAGGCTGATGCCCGGTCGCCATTCGCTGTTCTGGAAGCTGGCGATCATCCTCGTCTGCTTCTGCCTGGTGATGATCGCCCTGACGCTGTCGTTCGGGCAGATGATCGGCCAGCGCACCTCCTACCTGTCCGACGCGGCGCGTTCGACCTTGCGCGGGTACGCCCGTGAGGCCGAGCAGGCCTGGCGTGAGGGGGGGCGGGCCGGCGTCGATGCCTTCCAGGCCGACCTGGAGCGCCGCGAGGGCAGCTGGGTGCTGGTGCTCGATGCGCATCTGTTCCCCCTGGGCAGCCGCCCGGTCAGCGAGGAGCAGCGCCGTCGCCTGAGCTTCATGCGGCAACTGGATTGGCCGATGGGGCGGCAGACGCCGGACCCCCGCACGCTGAGCATTCCCTTCGAGGGCCAGGACGGGCAGCTGGTGATGCTCCTGCCGCAACGCTTCAGCCCCTGGGGCCCCCGGCCGCTGTTGTTCTTCATCGCCCAGAAAGTGGTGCCCGGGTTGCTCGCCCTGCTGCTGTGCATGCTGCTCTACCGGCTGTTCATCGCCCCGCTGACGCGCCTGCGCGAACAGGCCAATTCGCTGAAGGCGGACGACCTCGCCGCGCGTCTCGGCGAACCCTTCGTTTCCCGGCGGGACGAGCTCGGTGAGCTCGGCCGGGCCTTCGATCACATGGCCGATCGCCTGCAAGGCACCGTGCTCTACCAGCGCCGGCTGCTCAGCGACCTCTCTCACGAACTGCGGACCCCGCTCAGCCGCCTGCGTGCGGCCAGCGAGCGCGAGGACGACCTGCCGGCGCTGCGCCAGCGCCTGGAGCGGGAGATCGGCGTGATGCAGCAACTGGTGGAAAACACCCTGGAGCTGGCCTGGATGGATTCCGAGCGCCCGCATTTCCCCCAGGAGGCTGTGCCGTTGCGGCCGCTCTGGGACGTGCTCACGGAAGACGCCTGTTTCGAGACGGGATGGCCACGGGAGCAACTGCGTTTCGAGCTGGACGAGCGGTGCGTGGTCAAGGCCCACCTCAACAGCCTGGCCCAGGCCCTGGAGAACATGTTGCGCAATGCCATCCGCCATTCACCGGCGGGCGGGCTGGTCACGCTGTCCGGCCGCCAGGAGGGCGAGCACTGGCTGCTGTGTCTCCGCGACCAGGGGCCGGGGGTGGCGGAAGAACACCTGGAGCTGATCTTCGAACCCTTCTCCCGGCTCGACGAGGCGCGCCCCGGTGATGGCGGTTTCGGCCTGGGGCTGAGCATCGCCCGCAGCGCCATCGATCTTCAGGGCGGCCGACTGTGGGCACGCAACCTGAATCCGGGGCTGGGCTTGCACATGCGCCTGCAAGCCTGGCCGGGCGGCGCCTGACGCCGCCCGACCGCAGGTTCAGAACCTGAAGTTGGCCGTCAGCTCGGCCGAGCGGCCGGGTGCCACGTTGGCGAAGATGCCGACGTGGGAGGCATCGTAGAGGGTCTCGTCCGCCAGGTTCAGTACGTTCAGCTGCAGGTCCAGGTTGCTGTTCACCTGGTAGCCGAGCATCGCGTCGTAGCGCCAATAGGACTCGAGCTTGCGGGTGTTGGCGTCATCCAGGTAGCGCTCGTCCATGTAGGTGGCGCCGCCGCCGACCGTCCATTTCCCGGTGAGCGCATAGGTGCTCCAGAGGCTGAAGCTTTCCGGTGCGATGAACTTCATCTGGTTGCCCGAGAAGTCGGTATTGCCGCTGCGGTACTTGCGGGTTTCCGGGTCGAGGTAGGTGTAGCCCGCCCAGACCTGCCAGGCCTCGGTGAGGTGCCCGGTGGCGCCCAGTTCGAAGCCGTCCACGCGGCTGTCGCCGGAGAGGGTGACCTCTCCCGTGGTCGGGTCCTGGGAGCGGCCGTTGGTCTTCTCGGTGCGGAATAGCGCGGCGGTCAGCGACAGGCGCTCGTCGAGCACATCCCACTTGGTGCCCAGTTCCAGGCTGCGGTTCTTCTCCGGGTCGAGGTCGTTCACCGCCGCTCCCCCTGCCGCGCCGTCAGCGCCGCCGGCCTGGCCGACGGTCTCGCCCGCCGGGTTGGAGGAGGTGGCGTAGGTCAGGTAGATGCTGCCGTTGGGGAGGGGCTTGAAGACCACGCCAAGCTGGTAGTTCAGCATCTCGCTGGAGTTGGAGGCGCTGCCGTTCTCCACGTGGTAGTCGTCGTAGCGCAGGCCGAGGTTCAGGTCCCATTGCTCATGCAGCTTGAGGGTGTCGAACACGTAGAGAGCCCGCACGCTCTGCTTGGTTTCACTGGTGGCGCCGCTGCCACGGGTGACGGCAGGGAAGGGGTCGTGGGGGTTCGGGTCCTGGAGGTTGGCGTTGCTGCCCACCGGGGTGACATAGCGCGCCTTCTGGTCGATGGTCTCGCGGCTGAATTCCAGGCCGGCGGAATAGTTGTGCTGCAGCGTCCCGGTGAAGAACTCGCCGAACAGATCGGTCTGGTTGACCAGTGTCTGGGTCACGCTGTTGCGCGAGCGGCCGTCGCGTACCACCTGGCCGTTGAGCTCGCGGTTGATGGCCGCTGTGAGTTGGGCCGGTGTGTTGGTGCTGCCAAAGCTGGGGCGGGTCATCACGTAGTCGAGCAGGGTGCGGCCGCCGCGGGTGGTATTGCGCACGGACAGCGTTTCGCTGAAGTCATGGTCCAGCACGATGCTCGCGATGTCGGCGGAGGTCGTGCTGAAGTCGCGATCGACTAGGCCATAGAAGTTGTCACGGTCGACCTTCACCGGTTTGCCGGTGATGTTGGAGATCGGGTGGCCGAGGTCCGACAGGTCGTCGGTTTCCATGTGGTAGTAGCTGAAGGTGGCGCGGGTCGGGGTGTTCAGGCCGAAGGTCACGGTCGGGGCCAGGCCCCAGCGCTTGACGTCGACCTCGTCGCGGCCGGGGGTGTCGGCTTCGTGCTTCATGGCGTTGAGGCGCAAGGCCATGTTCTGTTCGGGCAGGTACTGGTTGACATCCAGCGTGGTGCGCCAGAGCTGGTCGGTGCCCAGGGTCAGGCTGCCGGCGACGAAGTCGGCCATCTGCGCCGTCTTGCTCACCAGGTTGATGCTGCCGCCTGTGGCTCCGCGGCCGGTGTAGGCGGACCCCGGGCCCTTGATGATCTCCACGCGCTCCAGGTTGAAGGCTTCGTGGGCATTGCGGCCGACATCGCGGACGCCGTCGATCATGATGTCGGTGCTGGCTTCGTAGCCTCGGATGAAGGGCCTGTCGCCGACCGGTGTGCCGCCTTCGCCCGCGCCCAGGGTGATGCCCGGGGTGGTGCGCAGTACGTCCTTCAGCGAGCTGGCGCCGCGTTCCTTGATCAGCTCCTCGGTGATCACCGTGACCGACTTCGGCGTGTCGCGCAGCGGAGCGGTGAATTTCGGCGAGGAGGCCTGGTCGACCTTGTAGCCATCGACGGCGTGGGAGCGGATGTCGGTGGCATCCAGTTCGAGGGGGCTGGCGGCGATGGCGCTTTCTTCGTCCTTCTTCGCTTCAGCGGCGAATCCCAGGCCGGCGAACGAGGCGAAGGCCAGGCCCACGGCAGAGCTGGAGAGGTTGGCCTGGGCGAGGTTAAGGCCCCGAGGCTTCTTGGCGGTCATCGGAATTTCTCCCTGAAAAAGATGAGCGGCCAAGCTAGTTGAGAATATTTATCAAATGAAACTTTTTTACATCTGCTTTACGGGTGTGCTGTTAGCAAATATTTCCCTTCCGCTCCACGCCGCTGCTGCCCTGGGCCAGGAAGCGGTGCTGGGCCTGGCGGTCGCTGTCGTCGCCGAGTTCGCTCGCGCGCTGGTGGAAGTCGCCGGCCAGGGCCCGTATGTGCGGATCACTGGCCTGGGCCAGGCTGCCACGGCTGGTGCGGAGGAAGTTGAGATTGCCGGCGGCCAGCGAGCGTCGCAGCCAGCCCAGGGCCTCGTCGATCCGCCCCTGGGCCGCCAGGACCGCGGCATAGCTGAACTGGCCACGAAAGTCGCCGGCCTCTGCCGAGCGCCGGTACCACTCCAGGGCGACTCCGGCATCGCGTGCCACGGCGATGCCCTCTTCGAAATAGCGCCCCACCAGGTTCATCGACTTGGCGTGCCCTGCCTGGGCCGCCTGCAGGTAGAGGGCGAAGGCGGCCGCCTGGTCGCGCTCGACGCCGCGTCCGGTGGCCAGAAGGCCCGCGTAGTTGTACAGGGCCCAGTCGAGCCCACTGGCGATGGCCTGCCGGTACTGGTTGGCGGCCTCCGCCAGGTCGACGTCACCGCCCCAGCCGTGCTCCAGGCAGCGGCCGAGCATGTTGCGCGCCATGGCGTCACCGTTGCTGGCGGCGATGCGGAACCAGGCGCGGGCCAGGGCCGGGTCTTTCTCGATGCCCCTGCCGTCGAGGAGGATCTGCCCCAGCAGCGTCTGCGCATCGGTCAGGCCGTCGCGGGCGGCACCGAGGATGATCCGTGCCGCCTGGCGCGGGTCGTTGGCCAGTCGCTCGCGCAGTTCTTCACCGCTGAGGGTTTCGGTGCGCCTGAGGGTGACGTTCATTTCAGGTGTCTGCCCAGCGCCGCAGCAGGTTGTGGTAGGTGCCGGTCAGTTGGATCAGCGCGGGGTGCTCGGGCACGTCGCGGGTCAGGCTCTGGATGGCCTGGTCCATCTCGTAGAGCAGGGTGCGCTGGCCGTCGTCGCGGACCATGCTCTGGGTCCAGAAGAACGAGGCGATGCGCGCGCCCCGGGTCACGGGCTCCACCTTGTGCAGGCTGGTGGAGGGGTAGATGACCAGGTCACCGGCGGCGAACTTCACGCGTTGGGTGCCGTAGGTGTCCTGGATCACCAGTTCGCCGCCGTCGTAGCTGTCCGGTTCGCTGAAGAACAGCGTGGCGGAGACGTCGGTGCGGACCTGCTCGGGGCTGCCCTGGATGCGGCGGATGGCGTTGTCGATGTGGTAGTCGAAGGTGCCACCGCCCGTATAGCGGTTGAACAGTGGCGGGAACACCTTCAGCGGCAGCACGGCGGAGACGAACAGCGGGTGGGTCCAGAGGCGCTGCAGCATCGCCGTGCTGATTTCCTTCGCCAGGGGATGGCCTTCCACCAGTTGCTCGTTGTGCTTGGCTTTCGCCGACTGGTGCCCGGCGGTGACACGGCCATCCGCCCAGTCGGCCTGTTCCAGCGCTTCGCGGATGCGGGCGGCCTCGTCGGGCGTGAATACACCGGGTATGCGCAGGAGCATGGTCTGGGGCCTCCGGATGGAAAAAGGCGCAAATGATAGTGATTTACATTTGTTGCTTGCAAGGGGATTTGCCGGGCCCGCCGACGGCTTGCGCTGACGAATGTAAAGTTTGTAAAAAAGATGCAAATGAGAATATATGGCAATTGATAGTGTAAATGTTTTGAAATAAATTCCGCGACCTCTGAGATCCCTGGGGAGGGAAAACGATGTCGCGTCAGTCACTCGAATCCACCGCTTCTGCCCAGCGCCTGCTGGCATCCGCCATCGGCGTCGCCCTGTCGGCCGCTTCCCTGGCGCCGGTTGCCCATGCCGCGCAAGCGGAGAAGAAGGACAGCGAACAGGACGGCGTGATCTCGCTCGATGCCACCTCGGTGGTCGGTGAGCAGATCGGGAGCGAGGACTACCAGGTCCAGCGCTCCGCTTCGCAGAAGTACACCGCGCCGCTGGTGGACACGCCGCGCTCCGTGACCGTAATTCCGCAGCAGGTGATCAAGGACACCGGCGCGCTGAGCCTGCAGGACGCGCTGCGTACCGTGCCGGGTATCACCATGGGGGCGGGCGAGGGTGGCAACCCTCAGGGCGATCGCCCCTTCATCCGGGGCTTCGACGCCCAGACAGACACCTACCTGGACGGCGTGCGCGACACCGGCGCGCAAACCCGCGAGATCTTCGCCATCGAGTCGGTGGAAGTGAGCAAGGGCCCGAACTCCTCCTTCGGCGGCCGTGGCTCGGCTGGTGGCAGCCTCAACCTGGTGACCAAGAAGGCGCACCTCGGCGACTCCATCGACGGCGGCTTCACCTGGGGCTCCGACCAGACCCAGCGCTACACCGCCGACATCAACCAGCAGTTCCTCGACACCGCCGCGTTCCGCCTCAATCTGATGAGCCACGAGAGCAACGTCGCCGGCCGCGACAAGGTCAACTACGACCGCTGGGGCGTCGCGCCCTCGCTGGCCTTCGGCCTGGGCACCGACACCCGGCTGAACCTCGACTTCTATCACATGGAAAGCAACGACCTGCCGGACTCGGGCATCCCCTACGGTTACTCGGTGGGCACCACCCACACCGCCGCCAGCCCGGACAAGCCGGTCGATGGCGGTGACAGCAGCAACTTCTATGGCCTGACCAATCGCGACTTCCGCAAGACCCGTGCGGACGTCGCGACCATCGCCATCGAGCACGACCTGAACGACTCGCTGACCCTCAAGAACACCCTGCGCCACGGCAACAGCATGCAGGACTACATCCTGACCCAGCCGGACGACAGCCAGGGCAACGTGCGCCAGGGCAACGTCTGGCGCCGCGTCAACAGCCGCGTGGGCAACACCGCCACCACCACCAACCAGACCGACCTGTTCGGCGACTTCCAGCTGGCCGGGTTCAAGAACAGTTTCTCCACCGGCATCGAGCTCTCCCGTGAGAAGTCGGACCGCAGCAGCTACACCGTCAACACCGACACCACGCCGGCAACTCCCGGCAACAGCAGTACCAACTGCACCACCGGCATGATCGGTTCCGGCAGTGGCTACAACTGCACCTCGCTGGGCAATCCCAACCCGGACGATCCCTGGGCCGGCAGCGTCGCGCGCAACTACGCGGGCACCGTGACCACGGGCGACACCCGCGCGATCTATGCCTTCGACAGCATCGAGCTTGACCCGCAGTGGATCCTCAACCTGGGCTTGCGCTACGACAGCTTCGAGACCGACGCCAAGACCAAGGCGGCCTCGGGGGCCACCACCTTCAAAGCGTCCGACACGTCCGAGTTCGTCAACTATCAGGTGGGCCTGGTGTGGAAACCGGCCAGCAACGGCAGCATCTACGCCTCCTACGCCACCTCCGCGACCCCGCCGGGCGCCATGCTCGGCGAAGGTACCGAAGGCAACGCCCTGCCGACGTCCGTGGGCACGCCGACCAGTATCGTCAGCGACCTGGAGCCTGAAGAGACCGTCAACTACGAGCTGGGCACCAAGTGGGACCTGCTCGATGAGCGCCTGTCGCTGACTGCCGCGATCTTCCGCACCGAGAAGGAAAACACCCGCATCCTGGTGAGCAACTACACCTACGAAAACGCCGGCAAGACCCGTGTCGACGGCTTCGAGCTGAGCGCCAGCGGCAAGCTGACCGACAAGTGGCAGGTGTTCGCCGGCTACAGCTACCTGGACAGCGAGCTGGTCGACCCGGGCGCGGTGGGCAACCGTACCGGTGTGGTCACCAGCACCACCAACGCGGCCAAGGGCAACGAGATGCCCAACACGCCGAAGAACAGCTTCAGCCTGTGGACCACCTACCAGGTCCTGCCGCAGCTGACCGTCGGTGGTGGCGCCTTCTACGTGGACGACGTGTTCGGCGACAACAACAATTCCGTGTATGTGCCGTCCTACTGGCGCTACGACGCGATGGTCGCCTACAAGCTGACCAAGAACGTCGACCTGCAGCTGAACGTGCAGAACCTCACCGACGAGACCTACTACGACAAGGCCTATTCCACCCACTTCGCCAACCAGGCAGCGGGCCGTACGGCGCTGCTGAGCACCAACTTCCACTTCTGACCGGCGCGGCCCTGCCGCCTTGCCAGACACCAAGCCCCGGCCGCGAGCGCTGCCGGGGCTTCGTCGTTTCCGCCCACCGGTAGAAGAGGGAGGCACGCCGCCAAGCGAATCGGCCCTGCAATAGCCGCCGGTTCCATGCATATAGCCTCATGGCATAACGCGACACCTTCCGGCGATATGGCCATCGCCGGTTTGCCGGTATCATGTGCACCCCCTGCGTCTGGATTGCGAACCCCGCCATGACCCTGCAGTACCCAACCATCGCCGACTGCATCGGCAACACTCCGCTGGTGCGCCTGCAGCGCCTGGGCGGAGCCACCAGCAACACCCTCCTGGTCAAGCTCGAAGGCAACAACCCCGCCGGTTCCGTGAAGGACCGCCCGGCCCTGTCGATGATCACCCGCGCCGAACTGCGCGGCGCCATCCAGCCCGGTGACACCCTGATCGAGGCGACCTCGGGCAACACCGGCATCGCACTGGCCATGGCGGCGGCCATCAAGGGCTACAAGATGGTCCTGATCATGCCGGACAACATGAGTGCCGAGCGCAAGGCGGCGATGACCGCCTACGGCGCCGAGCTGATCATCGTCAGCAAGGAAGAGGGCATGGAAGGCGCCCGCGACCTGGCCGAGCGCATGCAGGCCGAAGGCCGTGGCAAGGTGCTGGACCAGTTCGCCAACGGCGACAACCCCGAGGCCCACTACGTCGGCACCGGCCCCGAGATCTGGCGCCAGACCCAGGGCACCATCACCCACTTCATCAGCTCCATGGGCACCACCGGCACCATCATGGGCACCTCGCGCTACCTCAAGGAGCAGAACCCCGCGATCCAGATCGTCGGCCTGCAGCCCCAGGAAGGCTCGGCCATCCCCGGCATCCGTCGCTGGCCCGAGGAATACCTGCCGAAGATCTACCAGGCCGACCGCGTCGATCGCGTCGTCGACATGGCCCAGGTCGAGGCGGAGCAGACCATGCGCCGACTGGCCCGCGAGGAAGGCATCTTCTGCGGCGTCTCCTCCGGCGGCTCGGTGGCGGCCATGCTGCGCCTGTCCCGCGAGGTGGAGAACGCGGTGATGGTGGCGATCATCTGCGATCGCGGCGACCGCTACCTGTCCACCGGCGTGTACGACCCGATCCCGTGAGACTCGTCATTCCCCGTCCCGATGGCTGTGCAGGCCGCTACTCGCTGCGCGCCTATCGCATTCACCTGCACCCCGTGAGCGGCAATGGCCGGGGCATCGTCCTGGGCGCCGCTCCGGCCGTTTCCCGTTATGCGCCGTCGGTTTTGCTGCAGCGCCCCTGGTTCCTGCCCAAGAGTGTGAAAAATGGCCAAGCGTAGTGGCGGCCTGCGGTTCCAGCCCAGTGGCGGTTCGCGCCCGGCGCAGCAGGTGCCGACCGGCAAGAAGCAGCGCCTGTCCATCGAGCGCCTGGCCAATGACGGCCGTGGCATCGCCTTCGTCGACGGGCGTACCTGGTTCGTTTCCGGTGCGCTGGCGGACGAGCAGGTCGAGGCCCGGGTGCTCGGCGCCCGCGCCCAGATCGTCGAGGCCCGCGCGGAGAAGGTGCTGGTGGCCAGCCCGCTGCGGCGTGTCGAGCCCTGTGCCCATGCCGGCCATTGCGGCGGCTGCACCCTGCAGCACCTGCCCCATGCCGAGCAGCTCGCCCTGAAACAGCGCACGCTGGCCGAGCAGTTGTCGCGCGTCGCCGGGCTCGAGCCCGAGGCCTGGGCCGCACCGCTGGTGGGGCCGGAGTTCGCCTACCGTCGCCGTGCTCGCATCGCCGTGCGCTGGGACGCCAAGGCCGCGCGCCTGGACGTCGGCTTCCGCGCCGCTGCCAGCCAGACCATCATCGGCATCGATGACTGCCTCGTGCTGGTACAGCCCTTGCAGTCGATCGTCCGTGCGTTACCGCAACTGCTGCGCAGCCTGGAAAGGCCGCAAGCCCTCGGTCATGTCGAGCTCTTTCACGGCAATGCCTCGTCGCTGCTGCTGCGCCACATCCAGCCATTGGGTGAGGCGGACCTGCAGCGCCTGCGGCATTTCTGCGCCGAACACCAGGCCCAGCTGTGGTTGCACGGTGCGGGCGAACCGCACGCGGACGACCCGGCCATGCGCCTGGGTTACCGTTTGGAACAGTGGGGCCTGGAGCTGGAGTACCGCCCGGGGGATTTCGTCCAGGTCAACGCATCGGTCAACGAGGCGATGGTCGCCCAGGCGCTAGACTGGTTGGCACCGCAGGCGTCCGAGCGGGTGCTGGACCTGTTCTGCGGGCTCGGCAATTTCGCCCTGCCGCTGGCGCGCCTGGTGCGCGAGGTGGTGGCGGTGGAAGGCGTGGATGCCATGGTCGAACGCGCCCGTGGCAATGCTGTAATCAATGGCCTGGAGAATGCGCACTTTTTCCAGGCCGACTTGTCGAAGCCGCTGGCCGAGGCCCGGTGGGCCCGGCAGGGGTTCGATGCAGTGCTGCTGGACCCGCCGCGCGACGGCGCTTTCGAGGTCGCCCGCCACCTGGGCGGGCTCGGCGCGAAACGCGTGGTGTATGTGTCCTGCAACCCGGCGACGCTGGCACGCGACAGTGCCGAGCTGGTCCGGCAGGGTTATCGGCTCAGGAGAGCCGGCATCCTCGACATGTTTCCGCAGACGGCCCATGTCGAGGCCATGGCGTTATTCGAGGCGGGCTAGGATGCTCGCGTAATCCGACTGGCCCAGAGAGGCTGGCGAACATTCGGCGTGACGGGCGTACGTCGTAGGGAAGGTAAGGCAAGATGGTACAGGTCAGAGCGCAACAGCCGGTCAACACCGACGGCAGTATCAACCTCGAGGCGTGGCTGGACCATGTCCTCAGTCTCGATCCGGTGCTGGACCGCGAGGTGCTGAAACAGGCCTGCGAATTCGCCCGGGACTCCGAGCAGCAGGCCAACGCCGCGCAGAACCTCTGGGCCGAGGGCACCTCCAGTTTCCAGACCGGCCTGGAGATCGCCGAGATCCTCGCCGACCTCAAGCTGGACCAGGAGTCCCTGGTGGCGGCGGTCATCTACCGCGGCGTGCGCGAGGGCAAGATCCAGCTCGCCGACGTCAACCAGCGCTTCGGCCCGGTGGTGGCCAAGCTGATCGAGGGCGTGCTGCGCATGGCCGCGATCAGCGCCAGCCTCAACCCCCGCCATTCCCTGGTGCTGGGCACCCAGGCCCAGGTGGAGAACCTGCGCAAGATGCTGGTGGCCATGGTCGACGACGTGCGTGTCGCGCTGATCAAGCTGGCCGAACGGACCTGCGCCATCCGCGAGGTGAAGAACGCCGACGACGAGAAGCGCCACCGCGTCGCCCGCGAGGTCTTCGACATCTACGCGCCCCTGGCCCATCGCCTGGGCATCGGCCATATCAAGTGGGAGCTGGAGGACCTGTCCTTCCGCTACCTGGAGCCTGACCAGTACAAGCAGATCGCCAAGCTGCTGCATGAGCGCCGCCTGGATCGCGAGCAGTACATCGCCGATGTGATGAACCAGCTGCGCGAGGAACTGGCCGCCACGGGCATCAAGTCCGACATCAGCGGTCGTGCCAAGCACATCTATTCCATCTGGCGGAAGATGCAGCGCAAGGGCCTGCAGTTCAGCCAGATCTACGACGTGCGCGCCGTGCGCGTGCTGGTACCGGAGGTGCGCGACTGCTACACCGCGCTCGGTATCGTGCACACCCTGTGGCGCCACATCCCCAAGGAATTCGACGACTACATCGCCAACCCCAAGGAGAACGGCTACCGCTCCCTGCACACGGCGGTGATCGGCCCGGACGGCAAGGTGCTGGAGGTGCAGATCCGCACCCACGCCATGCACGAGGAGGCCGAGCTCGGCGTCTGCGCCCACTGGCGCTACAAGGGCACCGACGTCAAATCCAGCTCCAACCACTACGAAGAGAAGATCTCCTGGCTGCGCCAGGTGCTGGAGTGGCACGAGGAGCTGGGCGACATCGGCGGGCTGGCCGAGCAGCTGCGGGTGGATATCGAGCCCGACCGCGTCTACGTCTTCACCCCCGATGGCCACGCTATCGACCTGCCCAAGGGCGCGACGCCGCTGGACTTCGCCTACCGCGTGCACACCGAGATCGGCCACAACTGCCGGGGCGCCAAGATCAACGGGCGCATCGTGCCGCTGAACTACAGCCTGCAGACCGGCGAGCAGGTGGAGATCATCACCGGCAAGCAGGGGTCGCCCAGCCGTGACTGGCTCAACCCCAACCTGGGCTACATCACTACCTCACGGGCGCGGGCGAAGATCGTCCACTGGTTCAAGCTGCAGGCGCGCGACCAGAACGTCGCCGCCGGCAAGGCCATGCTCGAGCGCGAGCTGGCCCGCCTGGCGCTGCCGCCGGTGGATTTCGAGAAACTCGCCGAGAAGTGCAATCTGCGTACCGCCGAGGACATGCATGCCGCCCTGGGCGCCGGAGACCTGCGCCTGGCCCATGTGGTCAATTGCGCGCAGCAACTGGTGGAGCCGGAGCGTGGCAGCAGCGAACAGCTGGAGCTGATCCCCCGTCGCGTCGCCGGCCAGCACAAGCCGGGCAAGCGTGGCGACGTGCAGATCCAGGGCGTCGGCAACCTGCTCACGCAGATGGCCGGCTGCTGCCAGCCGCTGCCGGGCGACCCGATCGTCGGCTACATCACCCTCGGTCGCGGCGTCAGCATCCACCGCCAGGATTGCGCCTCGGCGCTGCAGCTGGCCGGTCGCGAGCCGGAGCGGATGATCCAGGTCAGTTGGGGCCCGGTGCCGGTGCAGACCTACCCGGTGGATATCGTCATCAAGGCGTACGACCGTTCCGGCCTGCTGCGCGACGTCTCCCAGGTGCTGCTCAACGAGCGCATCAACGTGCTGGCGGTGAACACCCGCTCGAACAAGGAGGACAACACCGCCTCCATGCTGCTGACCATCGAGATTCCCGGGCTGGATGCGCTGGGGCGCCTGCTGGCGCGAATCTCGCAGCTGCCCAATATCATCGAAGCCCGCCGCAATCGCGCTGCCTGAACTACTGCGCTCGGCCTGGCGTTGTTGGAACGGGGTCGGAAAATGCTCATTGGCAATAGCCAACTCCGCTTTTCTGGCCCCATTCCGCCTAGCCAGTCCTTCGCTCGTCACGCTCAGAACACCGTGGGCATTCACAGGATTTCGCCATGTACCGACTCGACGACCTGCTGCACCTGATGGCCCGGCTGCGTGACCCGCAGTACGGTTGCCCCTGGGACCTGAAGCAGGACTACGCGACCATCGTTCCGCACACCCTCGAGGAAGCCTACGAGGTGGCCGACGCCATCGAGCGTGGCGATTTCGAGCAGTTGCCGGGCGAGCTGGGCGACCTGCTGTTCCAGGTCGTCTACTACAGCCAGCTGGCGCGGGAGGAGGGCCGCTTCGAGTTCGCCACCGTGGTCGATGCCATCACCCGCAAGCTGGTGCGCCGCCACCCTCACGTGTTCCCCGATGGCGACCTGTACGGCGCGCCGGACATGGCGCGCCTGGAAGAGGCCGCCATCAAGCAGCGCTGGGAGGAGATCAAGGCCGAGGAGCGCGCGGAGAAGGCCGCAGCGCCCGAGCAGTTGTCCCTGCTGGATGACGTGCCTGCCGTGCTGCCTGCCCTGAGCCGTGCCGCCAAGCTGCAGAAGCGTGCCGCCCAGGTCGGTTTCGACTGGCCCGAGGCGCTGCCGGTGGTGGACAAGGTGCGCGAGGAACTGGACGAGGTGCTGGAAGCGATGGCCGACAACGACCCTGCTGCCGTGGCCGAGGAGATCGGCGACCTGCTGTTCGTGGTGGTCAACCTGGCGCGCCACCTGAAGGTGGACCCGGAAACCGCCCTGCGCTCGGCCAACGGCAAATTCGAGCGGCGCTTCCGATTCATCGAACAGGCATTGCGCGAAGCGGGTCGTCCCATTGAAGATTGCACCCTGGACGAACTGGATGCCCTGTGGGGCGAAGCCAA
Source organism: Pseudomonas sp. 57B-090624 (assembly GCF_003234055.1). Taxonomy (NCBI): domain Bacteria; kingdom Pseudomonadati; phylum Pseudomonadota; class Gammaproteobacteria; order Pseudomonadales; family Pseudomonadaceae; genus Pseudomonas; species Pseudomonas sp. 57B-090624. The sequence continues at coordinate 10,540 of NZ_QKRU01000027.1, read as the reverse complement.
GAAACAGGAAAAAGCCGCCCTTGGCTGCTAAGCAGAGAGACTGAATTACCCATGAGCCTTTCCCTCCGTGACCAACTGCTGAAAGCCGGGCTGGTCAATGAAAAGCAGGTCAAGCAGGCCGGCAAGCAACAGCAGAAGCAGCAGCGCCTGGAGAAGAAGAACCAGGTCGAGAAGGACGATTCCCAGCGCCAGGCCGCTCTCAAGGCCCAGGCCGAGAAGGTCGCCCGGGACCAGGAGCTGAACCGCCAGCAGCAGGAGAAGGCCGAGCAGAAGGCCCGGTCGGCGCAGATCAAGCAGCTCATCGAGAGTTCGCGCCTGCCCAAGCTGACCACCGAGGACTACTACAACTTCGTCGACGACAAGAAGGTCAAGCGCATCGCCGTCAACGACATGGTCCGCGACAAGCTCAGCCGTGGCTCCCTGGCCATCGTCCAGCACGGCGGCGGCTACGAGATCATCCCGCGTGACGCGGCGCTGCGTATCCAGGAGCGCGATCCGCGCCGCATCCTGCTGCTCAACACCCCCACCGAGGAAGCGGATGCGGACGATCCCTACGCTGCCTACAAGGTGCCGGACGACCTGATGTGGTGAGTGCGGGACGGGTATGAAGGAAGCCGGGCGATGCCCGGCTTTTTCATGGGCGTCAGGTGAGGTGGGGGCGGGAATGAGTCCGCTTTCCGTAGCCCGGGCTTCAGCCCGGGAGGCGGCCTATCAGCAGATCTGGTTGCCCAGCAGTACCCGACCGAAGCTCGCGCCTTCGGTCAGCGGGGTGATGGCGGCGATGTGGTCCAGGCGCAGGCGCTCGCGACCGCCTTCGCCCTGGACGATGAAGAACTCTTCCTTCGTCGGCGTGGTCTCGGTACTCACCGCACGGGCTTCGAGGCTGGCGCCGTCGTCCAGCTCGATCAGCAACTGGTAGCGGTGCATGCAGGCGATCTCGATGAAGTCGTAGAGCTCGCAGGACAGGGGCAGGTAGTGGCTCATCTCGGTCTCCTCGGGCGGGAGTCTCGATCCAGGGTTCCGATCATCCTATACCCCCGCCAGCACGCTGCCAGTCCACCTTTTTAAGGGCATGAAAAAGCCGGGCATCGGCCCGGCTTCCCGGTGTCGCTTGCGCCTTACTGGGCGCCTTCGACCTTGCGACCATCGACCGTGCCGTCCTTGAGCATGATCTGGTATTCCTTGCCGTCCTTCTCCACCTGGTTCAGGCGCACCAGCAGGTAACCCCAGTCCTTGGCGAACCAGAGCATGGTCTTGCGGTTGCTCTGGGTGGGATCGCGCACGCGCTCGACCTTGATGGCATCGACCGTGCCGGCCTTGGTTTCCACCTTCTCCTCGCCGAGCACGCGGAAGTCGTAGGTCTCGACCTCGTCGCCGTCGATCACCTGGTAGCTCATGCTCTTCTTGCCGGCGGCGACGTCGTGCTGGAGCACCAACTGGTAGGTGGACTTGTCCACCAGGCCACGGTTGAGCGGTACGCGTACCTGATTGCCGCGATCGGTGCCGATCACCTGCTTCTCGCCCCAGTCGAAATCCAGCTCGATCTGCTTGCTCTTGCCCAGTCCGCTGCGGTTGAAGCGGTAGGTCTGGGGCAGGAAGGCATTGTTCTCCAGGCGGAACACGCTCGTTTCGGTGAGGCTGGCCACCAGCATGGAGGCCTCGAAATCCAGCTGCCAGCGGCCATCGTCCAGTTTCTTCAGGCTGCGCCCGGCGGTGCCGCTGATGGGCATCGTCTTCCAGTCGGCGGTGTAGCTGGCCTCGAAGGGCTTCAGCTCGGCCGCCGTGACCGGCAGGGTGAACAGGGCGAGGAGCAACAACAGGGCACGACGCATCGGCAAAATCTCCTAGTTACGCAGTTGCTGCCCGCAGGGGGGCAGCGCTTGGCCATCCAGTAGCGCGCCTTGCTCGCCCAGGCTCAGGCGACCTTCGGCGAACCAGCGCATGGCCAGCGGGTAGATACGGTGTTCCTCGGCATGCACCCGTCTGGCCAGGCTTTCCGGCGTATCGCCAGACTCTACCGGGATTACCGCCTGTACGACCAGAGGGCCTCCGTCGAGTTCCTCGGTGACGAAATGCACGCTGCAGCCGTGCTCCGCATCGCCGGCTTCCAGCGCACGCTGGTGGGTGTGCAGGCCCTTGTGCAGGGGCAGCAGGGACGGGTGGATATTGAGCAGGCGCCCCTGGTAGTGGCGCACGAAGCCGGGGGTGAGGATGCGCATGAAGCCCGCCAGCAGCACCAGGCGTGGCGCATGGGCGTCGATGGCCTCGATTAGCGCCGCATCGAAGGCTTCGCGGCCTGCGTACTGGGTGTGGTCGAGCACCTGGGTGGCGATCCCCGCCTGGCGGGCGCGTTCCAGCCCGTAGGCATCGGCGCGGTTGGATATCACCGCGCGGATGCGTGCCGGGCTGTCGGCGTTGGAGCTGCTGTCGATCAGGGCCTGGAGGTTGCTGCCGGAACCGGAGATCAGCACCACCACATCACAGCGGTCGGACATCAGTGGCTTTTCAGGTTGTTCAGGACGACGCGTTCGCTGCCTTCGGCGCCTGCGGCGATCTGGCCGATGACCCAGGGCTGCTCGCCGGCGGCGCGCAGGGTTTCCAGGGCCACGTCGACCTGCTCGGGGGCGATGCAGATGACCATGCCGACGCCGCAGTTGAGTACGCGGTGCATCTCGCGCTCGTCGACGTTGCCTTTCTCCTGCAGCCAGTCGAACACGGTCGGGCGGGTCCAGCTGGCGACGTCGATCACCGCCTGGGCGCCTTCGGGCAGGACGCGCGGGATGTTCTCGGTCAGGCCGCCGCCGGTGATGTGGGCCATGGCCTTAACCGCGCCGGTGTCCTTGATCAGCTTGAGCAGCGGTTTCACGTAGATGCGGGTCGGCGCCATCAGCAGGTCGGCCAGGGGCTTGCCGTCGAGCTGCACGTTCTCGATGTCGGCACCGCTGACTTCGATGATCTTGCGGATCAGCGAGTAGCCGTTGGAGTGCGGGCCGGAGGAGGGCAGGGCGATCAGGGTGTCACCGGTGGCGACCTTGGAGCCGTCGATGATCTCGGCCTTTTCCACGACGCCGACGCAGAAGCCGGCCAGGTCGTAGTCTTCGCCTTCGTACATGCCGGGCATCTCGGCGGTCTCGCCGCCCACCAGCGAGCAGCCGGCCAGTTCGCAGCCGGCACCGATGCCGGTGACCACGGTGGCGGCCACGTCGACGTTGAGCTTGCCGGTGGCGTAGTAGTCGAGGAAGAACAGCGGCTCGGCGCCACAGACGACCAGGTCGTTCACGCACATGGCGACCAGGTCCTGGCCGATGCTGTCGTGCCTGTTCAGGTTCAGCGCCAGGCGCAGCTTGGTGCCGACGCCGTCGGTGCCGGAGACCAGCACGGGCTGCTTGTAGCCGGCCGGGATTTCGCAGAGGGCGCCGAAGCCACCCAGGCCGCCCATCACTTCAGGGCGCGCGGTGCGCTTGGCCACGCCTTTGATGCGTTCGACCAGGGCTTCGCCCGCGTCGATGTCCACACCAGCGTCCTTGTAGCTCAGGGAGGGTTGCTTGCTCATAAATCCAGGCCTATAGGGGAAATTCGAGGATCGACCGGCACGTCTGGCTGCCGGTTTGCGAAGGCGCGCGATTTTATCAGGCTTGACCCACAGCGGCCATCGGCAGCGGTCGGTGTTGGCGAAAAGCGTTCAAATAAGTGCTCGCCCGGTATCCGGCCCGTTGCCGGTGAGGTTGGGCCTGTTTAAGGTATAGCCCTTCACTCGCGGCCAGCCGCCGTCCAACAGAATGTCGAGAGTCCCAATGCGCCTGATCGCCCGCCTGCTCATGGTCTGCCTGCCGTTGTCCAGCCTGCCGGCCTTCGCCGAAACGGTCGGTGGCCTCTACCAGGTGCGCGAACCCGTCGCCTCGCAGCAGCCGGCCGAGCGTGACCAGGCCCTGAACCGCGCGCTGGAGACCCTGGTCATCCGTCTCGCGGGCGATGCCAAGGCGCTGGATAACCCGGCCCTGGCCGAGGCGCGCAAGAATCCCCAGCAATTGATCAGCCAGTTCGGCTACGAGGGCCAGTCCCTGCTGGTGGACTTCGACCCGGTGACCACCGAGCGCACCCTGCGCCAGGCCGGCGTTCCGCTGTGGGGCGCCAATCGCCCGGCGATCCTCGCCTGGTGGCTGAACCAGGGCAGCGACGGCGCGAGCCTGGTGGGGGATGCCCAGGAGGCGGCCAAGCCGCTGCGTGACGCCGCCCAGCACCGCGGCCTGCCCCTGCGCTTGCCGCTGGCGGATCTCAGCGAACAACTGGTGGCCACGCCCGAGACCCTGGTGGCGACCGACCCCGAGGCGCTGCGCCCGGCCTCCGAGCGTTATTCCGCCGACGCCCTGCTCGCCGTGCTGGCCAGCGAGGCCGATGGCAAGTGGAAGGCCCAGTGGCACCTGTGGCTGGGCGACAACCGCGACCAGGGCAGCGTCGAGGGTGCCGACCAGGCCGCCGTCGCCGATGCCGTGCTGCTCGCCGTGAGCCAGCGCCTGGCGCCGCGCTTCGTCGTGGCGGCGGGTGTCGGCCAGAGCCAGGTCCTGGAAGTGAAGGGCGCCGATCTCGCGCGCTACGCCGAACTGTCCCGCGCGCTGGAGCCTTTCGGCGCCCGCCTGGTGCAGGTCGAGGGCGACCTGCTGCGCTACCAGATCAACGCCAGCAGCGAGCAGCTGCGTGCCCAGCTGGCCCTGAGCGGCCTGCAGGAGTCCGCTCCCGAAGCCGCTCCGGTGGATGCCGGCCAGGCTCCGGCCACCCCGGGGGCGCCGCAGGTGCAGCCGCGCGACCCGGTATTGCGATTCCATTGGTGAGGGCCCGGACGGCCGCTCCCGCAACTCAAGGCTGAGGTTTCTCCATGACCGATTCGCGTCGCTGGCTCTGGCTGGGGGGCGTCCTGCTCCTGTGCTGGCTGCTGTACCTGCTGCACCCGATCCTGTCCCCCTTCCTGATCGGCATGCTCCTGGCGTACCTGGGCGATCCGCTGGTGGATCGCCTCGAGCGCCTGGGCCTGTCGCGCACCTGGGGCGTGGTGGCGGTGTTCACCCTGTTCAGCCTGATCCTCCTCGCCCTGCTGCTGGTGCTGGTGCCCATGCTCGGCCGTCAGCTGGTGCGCCTCTACGAGCTGGCGCCGCAGATGCTCGACTGGTTGCAGAACAGCGCGCTGCCCTGGGTGCAGGCCAAGCTGGGCCTGCCGCAGGGCTTCTGGCGCTTCGACAAGCTCAAGGAAGTGATCAGCGGCCACCTGGGCCAGACCACCGACGTGGTGGGCGTGCTGCTGGCCAGCGCCACCGCCTCGGGCCTGGCGCTGGTGGGTTGGGTCGGCAACCTGCTGTTGATCCCGGTGGTCGGCTTCTACCTGCTGCGCGACTGGGACCTGATGGTCGCCAAGCTCCGCGGGCTGCTGCCGCGTGCCCGCGAGGGGTTGGTGGTGAAGCTCGCCGGTGAGTGCCACGAGGTGCTCGGCGCCTTCATCCGTGGCCAGTTGCTGGTGATGCTGGCGCTGGGGACCATCTATGCCGTAGGCCTGATGTCCATCGGGCTCGATCTCGGGCTGCTGATCGGCCTGCTCGCCGGGCTCGCCAGCATCGTCCCCTACATGGGCTTCGTGGTCGGCTTCGGCGCCGCCGTGGCAGCCGCGCTGTTCCAGTACAGCGGCTTCGACCTGTACCCGCTGATCGGCGTCGCGGTGGTCTTCGGCGTCGGCCAGTTGCTCGAGGGCATGCTGCTGACCCCGTTGCTGGTGGGCGATCGCATCGGCCTGCACCCGGTGGCGGTGATCTTCGCCATCCTCGCCGGCGGCCAGCTGTTCGGTTTCACCGGCGTGTTGCTGGCACTGCCGGTTGCCGCCGTGATCATGGTTTTGCTGCGCCATGCGCATGATTTCTATAAACTTTCCCAACTTTACGGAGAGACCGGCAGCGGTTCCGACGAACCCAGCGACTCGGCATGAAACCCATTCAGCTTCCCCTCGGCATCCGCCTGCGTGACGACGCGACCTTTGCCAACTACTACCCCGGCGCCAACGCCGCGGCACTCGGCTATGTCGAGCGCCTCTGCGAGGCCGATGCCGGTTGGACCGAAAGCCTGATCTACCTCTGGGGTGGGGAGGGTGTCGGTCGCAGCCACCTGCAGCAGGCGGCCTGCCTGCGCTTCGAACAGCGGGGCGAGCAGGCGGTCTACCTGCCGCTGGCGGAACTGGCGCAATACGGGACGGCGATCCTCGACAACCTGGAGCAGTGCGAACTGGTCTGCCTCGATGACCTGGATGCGGTAGCCGGACGCGCGGACTGGGAGGAGGCGCTGTTCCACCTCTTCAACCGCCTGCGTGATTCGGGGCGCAAGCTGCTGCTGGCGGCCAACACCGCACCGCGCGGCTTGCCGGTGAAGCTGCCGGATTTGAAATCACGCCTGACCCTGGCGCTGATCTTCCAGTTGCAGTCACTGTCCGACGAGGACAAGCTGCGCGCCCTGCAACTGCGTGCTTCGCGCCGTGGCCTGCACCTGACCGACGAGGTCGGGCGTTTCATCCTCACCCGCGGGTCGCGCAGCATGAGTGCCCTGTTCGAGTTGCTCGAACGTCTCGATCAGGCCTCCCTGCAGGCCCAGCGCAAGCTCACCATCCCCTTCCTCAAGGAAACCCTGGGCTGGTGAGCCCGGCGCGGCCCTTGGCCGCGCCGTTTCGCATTTCCCTTCAGCTTTCCCCGGCCAGCTTGCGGTTGTACTGGAAGCGCCAGCGCGTGTAGAGCAGCGCGGCGCAGAACAGCAGCAGGCTCAGCCCGCCCATCAGCCAGCCGAACAGCGCGCGGTTGGGGTCGGTGGCCGCCAGCACGCCCTGGATGAAGTACAGGTTGATCACGAAGCAGGCCCAGGCATGCGCACGTGCGTTGCCGAGGACCATGCCCGGCGCCAGCAGCGCCAGCGGCAGCAGCTCGATGCTCAGTACCACCCAGGGACGGGCGCCGTTGAGTTCGGCGTACACCAGGGTCCAGACCACCAGCAGCAAGGCCAGGCCGAAGAAGGCGATGAGGCTGAGGGCCCGGCTGATGGCCAGGCGCGGGGCGAGCCACGCCAGTTCGGGGAGCACTTTGGGTTTTTTAGCCACGGGGCTTCTCCAGGCGGATCGCCGTCGTGGCCAGGCGTTGGCCCAGGGCGCGGCAAAGGGTGGTTTCGTGTTCGTCGAGGGCGCGCTTGCCGTCGGCACCGGCGTAGTGGCTGGGGCCGTAGGGGGTGCCGCCGCCGCTGGTGGATAGAAGGGCCGGTTCACTGTAGGGCAGGCCGGTGACCAGCATGCCGTGGTGCAGCAGCGGCAGGAGCATGGACAGCAGGGTGGTCTCCTGCCCGCCATGCAGGCTGGCGGTGGAGGTGAAGACGCCGGCCGGCTTGCCGACCAGTTCGCCACTGAGCCAGAGGCTGCTGGTGCCGTCGAGGAAATACTTCATCGGCGCGGCCATGTTGCCGAAGCGCGTCGGGCTGCCGAGCGCGAGGCCGGCGCAGTTCTTCAGGTCGTCGAGGCTGGCGTAGAGCGGGCCGTCGGCGGGGATGTCGCTGGCCACCGCCTCGCATTCGCTGGAGACGGCGGGCACGGTGCGCAGGCGCGCCTCCATACCGCCCAGCTCCACGCCACGGGCGATCTGCCGGGCCATCTGTTCGGTGGCGCCATGGCGGCTGTAGTAGAGAACCAGGATGTAGGGCGTGCTCAAGGCAGGATCTCCAGGACCTTCTCCGGTGGGCGACCGATCACGGCCTTCTCGCCGACCACCAGGATCGGGCGCTCGATCAGCTTGGGGTGGGCGTGCATGGCGGCGACCAGTGCAGCGTCATCGAGGCCGGCGTCGTCCAGGCCGAGGTTCTTGTATTCGTCCTCGCCAGTGCGCAGCAATTGGCGTGCGCCGATGCCGAGGCGGCGCAGCAGGGTCTCGATCTCGGTGACGCCGGGCGGGGTTTCCAGGTAGCGCACGATATGCGGCGAGTGGCCTCGCGCCTCGAGCAGTTCCAGGGCGCTGCGGGATTTCGAGCAGCGGGGATTGTGATACAGCGTCATTTCGGTCATGGCGGGGGTCGCAAGGCCTTGTGGGAGGCGGCTATTCTAACCGCGTCCGGGCGCAGGCCTGAACCTTGCGTGTCGAGTCGGCCGGCGGACAGGGCACCCAGCATTAAGGAGATGGAATGCGCCAACGCATCAAAGACCTGGAAGAGTTCTGGCGCTTCCTGTTGCATCGCTTCATCAGCGACCACGGTTTCAACAGCGCTGCAGCGCTGACCTATACCAGTCTGTTCGCCGTGGTGCCGATCATGACGGTGACCTTCACCATGCTCTCGGCGATCCCGGCCTTCCAGGGCATGGGCGAGCAGATCCAGCGTTTCATCTTCCACAACTTCGTACCATCGACCGGCGAGGCGGTGCAGGAGTACCTGCAGGGCTTCACCCTGCAGGCGCGGCACCTGACCTGGGTGGGCGTGGCGCTGCTGGCGGTGACGGCCTTCACCATGCTGGTGACCATCGAGAAGGCCTTCAACACCATCTGGCGGGTGCGCCAGCCGCGGCGCGGGGTTTCCAGCTTCCTCCTGTACTGGGCCATTCTCAGCCTGGGGCCGCTGCTCTTGGGGACGGGGTTCGCGGTGAGCACCTACATCACCTCGCTGTCGATGCTTTCCAGCCTCAACGAGATCGCCGGCACCCGCATCCTCCTCGGCTTCACGCCGCTGCTGTTCAACGTCGCGGCCTTCACGTTGCTCTACGCGGCGGTGCCCAATGCCCGCGTACCGCTGCGCCATGCGTTGACCGGCGGTGCTTTCACCGCGCTGCTGTTCGAGTCGGCGAAGGCGCTGTTCGGTCTCTACGTGAGCTTCTTCCCGGGCTACCAGCTGATCTATGGTGCCTTCGCCACGGTGCCGCTGTTCCTGCTGTGGATCTATGTGTCCTGGCTCATCGTGCTGTTCGGCGCTGAGCTGGTATGCAACCTCACCAGTTCGCGCCATTGGCGGCGCCAGGCGATGCCGCGCCTGCTGGTGCTGATGGGCGTGCTGCGGGTCATGCACGACCGCCAGCAGCGGGGCCTGCCCACGCGGCATCTGGATGCACAACGTGCCGGCTGGCTGCTGCCGGAAGATGAGTGGCTGGAGCTGATGGAGCTGCTCGAAAGCCAGCACCTGGCGTGCCGTGTGGGAGGTGGCTCCTGGGTGCTGTCGCGGGACCTGAACAACTACAGCCTGCACCAGTTGCTCAGCCATTGCCCCTGGCCGTTGCCGCGCTCATCGCAACTGCCGGCGCATCTGGACGAGGCCTGGTACCCACCGCTGAAGGCCGCGCTGGAGGCGTTGCACCAGGAGCAGCAGGCCCTGTTCGACGGCAGCCTGGCCGGCTGGCTGCGCCCTGCGGTCGAGTGACAAAAAAAGGCAGTTTGCGGCACATTGCCAGCGGCTCCCCGCCAACTGGGCCGCTGCCAGGGCCCGATGGCGCTGCTAGCAGAATGTGGCACGTTTCTGGCAATCTCAGGCAAAGTCTGCTGTCACTCTGCTATCAGACAGGGATTAGCCAAGGAAGTAAGTGTTCTATGAGCAAGGCCAAGGGCAAAGTCGTCCATCTTCATGAGCGTGATCCTCAGGAGGCGCTCGAGCGTCTGAACCGGATCACCGGCCTGCAGTTCTCGCAATGGCCCGAATCCCTGGTGCCGCCCACCCCCGTGCCCGAAGCTCGTCGGGACGAGGACCAGGAGCCGCCCACTCCGAGCAACGGCGCCGCGCGCGCCTGAGCCGAACGCCAATGAAAAACCCCGCGACTGGCGCGGGGTTTTTCGTTGCAGCCTGGCGTTCTCAGGCGAGGGCTTGGCGGCTGTCCGCTCCGGCCTGCTCGACGGCCTGCACGAAAAGCTCTTCCACCAGCAGGCCCTGGACGGGCACCGCCGATCTCAGGCGGACCTGCATGTCTTCGATCTTGTGCTTGACCGTCATGCGGGCGATGCCCGAGAGCAGGATCTTGCCGTGGGCGTTGACCTTGCCGTGGTCCACCGAGACTTCGCGGCGGATTTCGCCGTCGCGGTAGTTGATCAGCAGCGACACCGGCAGGTTGGCCAAGCCTGGCAGTTGCAGCCAGGAGGCGACGTTGAACTCGGCGACCCGCCCTTCATAGGGGGTGACGATCAGGCGAGCCGCCTCGACGATGCGGGAAGGCACGGGGCCGATCAGCTTGTCTTGGTTCTGGGACATTGGGCGATATTTCCAGGCTGATAGCGGTACGTTCGTACGGTTAGTGCGGGGAATTATAAGGAGGACGCGCGGACGAAACTGTGCGCTTGGCCGATGGGCGGCGTGACCCGTCTCGCACTTTCGCCGATCAGGCCATTTTCAGCGGGTAGCGCGTGACCATCGAGGTGCCGAGGTTGGGCTCGGGGAGCGGCAGGATGGCCTGGTTGTGCACGCTGGCGAGTTGCAGCCAGAGGTGTTCGCCGCTGACGAACTGGTCCTTCGGCAGTCACAGGCCGTGGTGCGAGCCGTTGCCGGGGGCGGGGGTGCTCTGCAGTAC